>CALGOL010000028.1 GCA_937960755.1 uncultured Azospirillum sp. | reverse complement strand
CCGGCCGCCAGGCGCGTTTAAGCGCGAACAGGCCGTAGGCCGCCAGGAACAGCGCGCCGCCCAGCGCCGCCGCCGTCATGCCGGCGGGCCAACCGGAAATCAGGCTTCCCAGTCCGCCGACGCCGGCGGCGATCAGCAAGGCGTCGGAACAGGCGCAAAACAGCGCCAGCGGCAAGACGTGGCGGCGCAGCAGTCCTTGGCGCAGCAAAAAAGCGTTCTGCGCCCCGATGGCGACGATCAACCCACCCCCGAGAAAAAAGCCGTTGCCCGCCGCCGCCAGCGTCTCCATCCTCCTGCTCCCCCCTGACGACGCGACGCCCGACGATGTCCGACTATCTGCCCGCCGCTTGTCCGCATGATTGCCCCAGCACTTGCGCGCTGGAAATTGAACGACTGTCGCCCACCGGTATCGGCCCGGCCCGAATAGGCAAGGTGCGCGGCGCCGCGGACAACAGCTACACCGCCGGGGTGATCTGCGCCAAGGTCAGCCGCTATGCCGAACGCGCGCATCACCCTGACCGCCTGACCAAACCCTTGCTGCGGGTTGGGCCAAAGGGTTCGGGGCCGAAAGGCTCCGGCCAGTGGGCCGGCCAGTGGAAAGAGATCGGTTGGGACGAGGCGTTGGACCGCACGGCGGAAGCCTTCGCCGCCGCCGCCCGCGACTTCGGGAGCGAGAGCGTCTGGCCGCTATGCTACGCCGGCACCATGGGGCTGGTGCAGCGCGACTCCATCCATCGCTTGCGCCACGCTGCGGGCTGGTCGCTGCAACACTCCACCGTCTGCGACGCTCCGGCCAATATGGGTTGGCTGGCGGGTCACGGCGACGTGCGCGGGGCCGATCCGCGGGAAATGGCGGAAGCCGACTTGATCGTTAACTGGGGCGGCAATCCGGTGGCGACCCAAGTCAACGTCATGACCCATGTCGCCCGCGCCCGCAAAAGCCGCGGCGCCAAGCTGGTGAGCATCGACCCTTACCGCAACGGCACGGCGGAGGTCTCCGACCTGCACCTGATGCTGCGGCCGGGGACCGACGGCGCGCTGGCCTGCGCCGTCATGCATGTGCTGTTCAAGGAAGGCTATGCCGACCGGGACTATCTGGCGGCCTACGCCGACGACGCGGGCGCGCTGGAGGCGCACCTGCAAAGCCGCACCCCGGCTTGGGCCGCCGCGATCACCGGGCTTGGCGAGGATGAAATCGTCAATTTCGCCCGGCTCTATGGTCAAACCGCGCGGTCCTTCATTCGCTTCGGCTACGGCTTCACCCGCGGGCGCAATGGCGCTGCGCAAATGCACGCCGCGTCCTGCCTGCCGGTGGTGACCGGGGCTTGGAAGCACAAGGGCGGCGGGGCGTTCTATTGCTCGTCGGGGATTTACGCCATCGACAAGCGCTTCATCACCGCGCCCGAACTGGCGCGGCCGGGGGCCCGCGCGCTCGACCAGTCGCAGGCGGGCGCGATCCTGACCGGCGACGCCGATGCGCTGAAGGGCGGGCCGCCGGTTAAGGCGATGCTGGTGCAGAACACCAATCCGGCGCTGATTTCCCCCGATACCGGCGCGGTGCGCCGCGGGCTGGCGCGGGAAGATTTGTTTTTGGTGGTGCATGAGCAGTTCATGACCGACACCGCCGCCTTGGCCGATCTGGTGTTGCCCGCCACCATGTTCGTCGAGCACGACGACCTCTATCGCGGCGGCGGCCAGAGCCATATCGTCGTCAGCCGCAAAATCATCGACGCGCCCGGCGACGCGCGGGAAAACCTCTTCGTCGTCAACCAATTGGCCGAGCGTCTCGGCGTCGCGGGCGCCGCCCCCGGCTTCCGCATGACGGCGTGGGAAATGGTGGACGCGACTTTGCGCGCTTCCGGCCTTGGCGACGGCGAAAGCTTCGCCGCCAAGCGCTGGCATGACGCCCAGCCGGATTTCGCCACATCCCATTTCTTCAACGGCTTCGCTTTTCCGGGCGGGCGCTTTCGCTTCGCCCCGGACTGGGCGGCGTTGGGGCCTTACGGCGGCCTGCCCGCCTTGCCGGACCATATGGCGCCGGGCGACCCCGCCGACTCGGAGCGGCCGTTCCGGCTGGTGACCGCGCCGCCGCGGCAGTTTCTCAACTCCAGCTTCACTGAAACCCCGACCGGCCGCGCCCGCGAAGGCCGCCCGACCATCCTGCTGCATCCGCAAGACGCCGCCGACCTAGGGTTGGCGGATGGCGACCCGGCGCGCGTCGGCAACCGTCGCGGTGAAATCATCGTTCATGCTCGCCGCTTCGACGGCGTTCAGCGCGGCGTCGCGGTTTTAGAGGGAATATGGCCGTCGCGCGACTATCCTGGCGGCTTGGGCGTCAACGCGCTGGTGTCGGCGGCGCCGGTCCCGCCCAACGGCGGGGCGGGTTTCCACGACGCCGCCGCCTGGGTGCGTAAAGCGTGATTGCCGCGCCGCCGGCAAAACCCATATAAAGCTAAGGATGTTGCGCCGCGGGGGCGCGCGCAGCCGCGGCAAGGATGGAAGACGTCAGATGACCAGCCAACAGCCGGCCAATCAGCGGGTGATGATTGCGGAAGGGCGTTACCTGACCCGCCAGGGCGACGAGGGCGATCGCGCTTGGCTGATTGAAGATGGAACGCTGGAGGTGCTGCTCACCACCGCGGACGGCACCCGCAAGCTTAGCGTCATCGGCAGGGGCGCGGTGGTGGGGGAAATGTCGCTGATCGACGGCGCGCCGCGCAGCGCCAGCGTGGTGGCGATCACCGACGTGCGGGCGGTCGAGCTGTCGCGCGTCGCCTTCCGGCAGATGCTGGAGCGTTGCGAGCCCTTGGCCTACTACCTGCTGACGTCGCTGATCGCCGCGATTCGCCGGTCTTATGGATTGAAGGAGATGGGCGGGGCGAACACCGATTTCGGCATCCGGTCGGTGAAGAGCCCGCAAAAAATCCTCGACCGCCGCAGCTTTGAAAAGAACCATGTCTTCTTTCGCCAAGGCGAGCGCGCCAACGCGGCCTATCTCATCCAATCGGGCGGCGTCGCCATCGTGCGCAAGGGTGAAAACGGCGAATCGACCGTGCTGGCGCGGCTGGGGCCGGGGCGGATCTTCGGCGAATTGGCGCTGTTGAGCGGCCGCCCGCGCGCCGCATCCGCCATCGCTGAACAGACGACGATCTGCGAAGTCATCACGCGGGATAATTTTTCCAAAGCGGTGATGTCGTTGCCGCCGATTTTGCGGGCGATTATTCGCATTTATGTCGAGCAACTGAGCGGCCCGACGGCGCTGCGTCCGGCGCTGGGGGTGACGAACGACGACGATAAGCCGGATGCGGACGCTGGCGGCCAACCGGCAGGGTAATTGCTTGGGGGATGGATTAATGCCCTCTCCCCCCTGGGGAGAGGGTTGGGTGAGGGGGAAACCTCACCAGTTTAGGAGATCGGAAGAGCACACGTCTGAACTCCAGTCACC
>CALGOL010000027.1 GCA_937960755.1 uncultured Azospirillum sp. | reverse complement strand
CTGCCGAGCGACCCCGACCCGGCGATGCGCGCCAGCATCGCCGCTTGGCGGGCGACGGAAGGGCCGGACAATCTGGCCGAACCGCTGGACCTCGACGCCACCGCCCTTGACGCGGCGTGGCCGGCGGCGGCGGACGCCGTTCTATGCGTCAACATGTTCCACATCGCGCCATGGTCGGCGGCTTTAGGCGCGCTCGACGGCGCCGCCCGCATCCTGCCGCACGGCGCGCCCTTCGTGGTTTACGGCCCGTTCATGCGTGACGGTCGGCACACCTCGGACGGCAACGCCGCCTTCGACGCCGACCTAAAGCAGCGCAACCCGGCGTGGGGCGTGCGCGACGTAGCCGATACGGCCGACGCCGCCGCGGCCCGCGGTCTGGCGCTGGACCGCATCGACGCCATGCCGGCCAACAATCTTACGCTGACGTTCCGGCGGCGGCGTTAGCCTCCGCGGCGAGCCGGCGGCGGCGCGCCAGCGCCATGAGATTGAGCGCTTCGACGCCCGCCGAAAACGCGATGGCGAAATAGAGGTAGCCCTTGGGGATGTGGAAGCCCAGGCCATCGGCCACCAGCGCCACGCCGACCAGCAGCAGGAACGACAAGGCGAGCATCTTCACCGTCATGTGACGGTTGACGAAATCGCCCACCGGGCCGGCGGCGAACAGCATGACGCCCATGGCGATGACGACGGCCGCCACCATGATTTCCAGATGCTGCGCCATGCCGACTGCGGTGATGACGCTGTCGAGGGAAAAGACGATGTCGAGCACCATGATTTGCGCCACCACGGCGCCGAAGGTGGCGACTTTCACCGCGCGCGCGTTTTCCTCCGCCCCTTCGACGGTGTGATGGATCTCCATGGTGCCTTTGGCCATCAAGAACAGCCCGCCGCCCAGCAGGATCAGGTCGCGGCCGGAGAAATCATAGCCGAACACGCTGAACAGCGGTTCGGTCAGCGTCGCCACCCAGGCGATGGAGGCGAGCAGCAGCAGCCGGGTGATGAGCGCCAGCGCCAGACCGACTTGGCGGGCCTTATGCTGCTGGTGCGCCGGCAGCTTGGCCGCCATGATCGAGATGAAGATGATGTTGTCGATGCCGAGCACGATTTCGAGCGCGGTCAGGGTCAGCAAGCTCATCCAGGCTTGCGGGTCGGCCAGCAACGACATCATGGGAGAACGGCTCCTGCCTTAAAACGGGGAATTGAGGCGGCGCGGCGGATACGGTCGACCGTTCGCCGCCGCAACATATGCCGCAAGTCGGCGCTTCGGGCAATGGGGCGGGATGCGGGGGGGCCGGTTTAAGCGGGCGTTAGGCGTGTTTGAACAGGCGATTGAACGGCGGCTGATCCAGCGGCGTCCGAGTTTTTAAGCGTTCACCGCGTTCGGAATAGACATCAAAGGTCAGTCCGATCATTTCCTGATTCATGTGCCGGCGCGACAGCAGATACAACAATTCCGGCTGAGTTTTCGGCGGGCGAATCTTCAGGATGTTGTCCCAGATGAAAAACAGCGCTGCCAGTTCCTGCAGCTTGGCGCAGCGGCGGCGGACGTTCTCAGGGAACCCGGAGACTGCTTGCTCCGCCACATGCACGATATGATATCGCGATAAGCGGAACGCCAAACTGCCCGCCAGTTTGCCGATGGAAATCCCATCGAAATCCTCATATCCGACGCCAATATTGCCGGTACGCCGAAAACGCAGAATGTCCATATCCTTTTGACACTCGCGCAACGCCAAGGTCAGCTCGGTCGGCGACAGAATGACCGCATCCAAGGGAATTTGCAGGTTGCGGACGGTCGCTAAGATTTTATTGATATAAGCCGTCGCCAATCTGTTTTGCAGATCGGCGGGAAGTAACGTGTCGTCGGACATCAGTCAAACTGCTCCGCCGCCTGATAAAGCGGTTCCCAGTCGACCTCTTCGATGACTTCGTTATCCAGCAAAGCTTCAATGTCCGCCGCCGACTTGATGCCGGCGTTAACCCCGACCCGGGACGTCAGCAACGCGCGCGCTTCATCCATCTTCCGCGACAGCAAGTCGGGATTGGCGACGAATTCAGCGAGGTTCATGGCGAGGATTCCCAGACGAGAACTTCGTCGTCCAAAACTGACAACGACAAACTTCGTTTGCTATTTCGGACGATAGAAATCGTATACGGTTTTGTCAAACGAAAAAGGCGAGCCGCAACGGCTCGCCCTCTCGTTAAAGTATATGATTCAACAGCTTAAGCCGCCGCCTTGGCCCGCAGCTTGGCGAGGATGTCCGCCGCCGCCTTGGGGATGTTGGCGCCGGGGCCGTAAATCGCCGCGACGCCAGCCTGATACAGCATGTCGTAGTCCTGCGGCGGGATGACGCCGCCGCACACCACCATGATGTCGCCGGCGCCCTGGGCGCGCAGCGCGTCGATCAGTTGCGGCACCAGCGTCTTGTGACCGGCGGCCTGAGACGACACGCCGACGATGTGCACGTCGTTTTCCACCGCTTGGCGCGCCGCTTCCTCCGGGGTCTGGAACAGCGGCCCGATATCGACGTCGAAGCCGATGTCGGCGAAGGAGGTGGCGATCACCTTGGCGCCGCGGTCGTGGCCGTCCTGGCCCATCTTGGCGACCATGATGCGCGGCCGGCGGCCCTCTTCCTCGGCGAACTTGGCGACGTCGTCCTGAATCGCCTTGAACTCGGCGTCGCCCTCGTACGCCGCGCCGTAAACTCCCGACACCGAACGGATGGTGGCGACGTGGCGGGTGAAGACCTTTTCCAAAGCGTCGGAAATTTCGCCCACCGTGGCCCGGGCGCGGGTCGCCTTCACCGCCAGATCGAGCAGGTTGCCCGAACCGTCGGCCGCGGCCGCGGTCAGCGCGTCCAACGCCGCCTGGCAGGCGACGGCGTCGCGGCTGGCGCGGATTTGCTTCAACCGCGCAATCTGGCCGTCGCGCACCGCCGAATTGTCGATGTCCAGCACATCGACCATTTCCGGGTTTTCGACGCGGTACTTGTTGACGCCGACAATGACTTCCTCGCCGCGGTCGATGCGCGCCTGTTTGCGGGCGGCGGCTTCTTCGATCATCAGTTTGGGCAGGCCGCTTTCCACCGCCTTGGCCATGCCGCCCATTTCTTCGACTTTATCAATGACTTCGCGCGCCGCGGTCACCAGGTCGTATGTCAGCTTTTCAACGTAGTAGGAGCCGGCCAGCGGATCGACCACCTTCGGTATGCCGGTTTCTTCGGCGATGATGAGCTGGGTGTTGCGGGCGACGCGGGCGGAGAACGGCGTCGGCAAACCCAAGGCTTCGTCCAGCGCGTTGGTGTGCAGCGACTGGGTGCCGCCCAGCACCGCCGCCATGGCTTCCACCGCGGTGCGGATGACGTTGTTGTAGGGGTCCTGCTCGGTAAGCGAGACGCCCGAGGTCTGACAATGGGTGCGCAGCGCCAGCGAGCGCGCGTCCTTGGGTTCAAACTTCTCTTGCATCAAGGTCGCCCAAAGCTGGCGGGCGGCGCGCAGCTTGGCGATTTCCATGAAGAAATTCATGCCGATGGAGAAGAAGAACGACAGGCGCGGCGCGAACTTATCCACCGCCAGCCCCTTGGACATGGCGGCGCGCACGTATTCCAGACCGTCGGCGATGGTGAAGGCCAGTTCCTGCACCGCCGTCGCGCCGGCTTCCTGCATGTGGTAGCCGGAAATCGAAATCGAGTTGAACTTCGGCATGTTCAACGCAGTGTATTCGATGATGTCCGCAATAATCCGCATCGAGGGGGCCGGCGGATAGATGTAGGTGTTGCGGACCATGAACTCCTTCAGAATGTCATTCTGAATGGTGCCCGACAGCTTGGCCTGATCGACGCCCTGCTCTTCCGCCGCGACGATGTAACCCGCCAGAATCGGCAGCACGGCGCCGTTCATCGTCATCGACACCGACATCTTGTCGAGCGGGATGTCGTTGAACAGCACCTTCATGTCTTCGACGCTGTCGATGGCGACGCCCGCCTTGCCGACGTCGCCGACGACGCGGGGATGGTCGCTGTCGTAGCCGCGGTGGGTGGCCAGATCAAACGCCACCGACAGCCCCATCTGACCGGCTTTGAGGTTGGCCTTATAAAAAGCGTTGGAGGCTTCGGCGGTGGAGAAGCCGGCGTATTGCCGAATGGTCCACGGCCGCACCGCGTACATGGTGGCGCGCGGGCCGCGGGTGAACGGCGCGAAGCCCGGCAGCTCGCCCAGCGGCACGTCCTTCAGGTCTTCCGCGGTGTAGAGCGCCTTGACGTCAATGCCTTCCGGCGTCTTCCACACCAGATCTTCAAGCTTGCCGTCCGCGCCGATATCCTTGGCCGCCAGCTTGCGCCAGTCTTCCAGGCTCTTTTGGGGAAATTCGGTCATCGGAGGACTCCTTGAAATGCGGTTTCAGCTACTTAAAACATTACGTCATTCCGGCGAAGGCCGGAATCCAGGGCAATGCCGCAACGCGCTCGAACCGCCCTGGACCCCGGCCTTCGCCGGGGTGACGAAACATGAATACGCCCCCTCTCCCCAGGGGGGAGAGGGGAGCCAACTGCTTACGAAAACTCGATGATCTTCTGATCCACCGCCAGGCTGGAGCCGGGCTGGGCGTGGATCTTATGAACGGTCGCATCCTGCGCGGCGCGCAAGATGTTTTCCATCTTCATCGCTTCGACCACCGCCAGCACTTCGCCGGCCTTCACTTCCTGACCTTCCGTCACCGCCAGCGACACCAAAAGGCCCGGCATCGGCGACAACAGGAACTTCGACATGTCCGGCGCGGCCTTGACCGGCATCAGCGCGTCCAGTTCGGCGGCCCGCGGCGTCAACACCTTGACGTCCACCTGCGTGCCGCTGTGGAACAGGGTGTAGCCCACCGACTTGCGGTCCACTTGGGCGCAAACATGCTTGCCGTTGATCGTGCCGCGGAACAAGGGTTGGCCGATCTTCCAATCGCTCAACACTTCCAGCGTCTTGTCGCCGTCCTTGACCGAATAGGCCACCGGCGCGGGGCCGCCGGCCAGCGGCTCGACATGCACCAGATGGGTCTTGCCGTCGATCACCACCGCCCAGTCAGCCCGCACCTTATGCGCCGCCAACGGCATGCGTCCGGTGATTTGCGCGTCGCGGTCGGAGCCGGAACGGTGGATCACCGCGGCGATCGCCACCAGGATGGAGGGGTCTTCCGCCGGCAGATCGGCCTTCGAGAAGCCGTTGGGGTATTCTTCGGCGATGAAGTTGGTGGTCAAGCGGCCTTCGGCGAAGCGCGGATGGGCCATCAACGCCGCGAGGAACGGGATGTTGTGGCTGACGCCGCGGATGTAATACTCGTCCAACGCCTCCAGCATGCGGGCCGACGCCTCGGCGCGGGTGGGCGCCCACGTGCAGAGCTTGGCGATCATCGGATCGTAGAACATCGAGATTTCGCCGCCCTCGTACACGCCGGTGTCGACGCGCACGTTGTTCACTTCCGCCGGCGGGCGATAATGGGTCAGACGGCCGGTGGAGGGCAGGAAACCGCGGAACGGGTCTTCGGCGTAAACCCGGGCTTCGACGGCCCAACCGTTCAGCTTGACCTCTTCTTGGGTGAACGCCAGCTTTTCGCCCGCCGCGACGCGGATCATCTGCTCGACCAGATCAAGGCCGGTGATGAGTTCGGTCACCGGATGTTCGACCTGCAAGCGGGTGTTCATTTCCAGGAAGTAGAAATTACGGTTGGCGTCGACGATGAACTCCACCGTGCCCGCCGACTTGTAATTCACCGCCTTGGCCAGCGCGACGGCCTGTTCGCCCATCGCTTTGCGGGTGGCCTCATCGAGGAACGGCGACGGCGCTTCTTCGATCACCTTCTGGTGACGGCGCTGGATCGAGCATTCGCGCTCGTGCAGGTACAAGCAATTGCCGTGGCCGTCGGCCAGCACCTGAATTTCGATGTGGCGCGGCTGTTCGATGTATTTTTCAACAAACACGCGATCGTCGGCGAAGGACGAGCGGGCTTCCGAGCGGGCCGACTTGAAGCCTTCGCGGGCTTCATCGTCGTTCCAGGCAAGGCGCATGCCCTTGCCGCCGCCGCCGGCCGACGCCTTAATCATCACCGGATAGCCGATTTCGCGGGCGATCTGCACCGCTTCAAAATCGTCGGCGATGGCGCCGAGATAACCCGGAACGGTCGAAACGCCGGCTTCTTTGGCCAGCTTTTTCGACTCGATCTTGTCGCCCATAGCGAAAATCGCGTGGGCGTCCGGGCCGATAAACGTGATTCCAGCTTTACCGAGCGCCTCCTGGAATTCACGCTTCTCGGACAAAAAGCCGTAGCCGGGGTGAACGGCTTGCGCGCCGGTCTTGCGGCAGGCTTCGACGATGCGCTCGACCACCAAATAGGACTGGGCGGAGGGCGCCGGGCCGATATGCACCGCTTCGTCGGCCATTTCGACGTGCAGCGCGTTCTTGTCGGCGTCGGAATAGACCGCCACCGTCTTGATGCCCATCTTGCGGGCGGTTTTGATGACGCGGCAGGCGATTTCGCCGCGGTTGGCGATGAGAATTTTTGAGAACATGGGATCGCGCCTGCCTTCTTAGAGCGGAATGTTGTCGTGCTTGCGCCACGGGTTCTCAAGCTGCTTGTTCTTGAGCATGGCCAGCGCGTGATTGATCCGCTTGCGGGTGCCAAAGGGCTGAATCACGTCGTCGAGATAGCCGCGCGACGCCGCCACGAACGGGTTGGCGAACTTCTGCCGGTATTCTTCGGTGCGGGCTTCGATCTTCGCCGGGTCGCCAAGGTCGGAGCGGAAAATAATCTCCACCGCGCCCTTCGGCCCCATCACGGCGATTTCCGCCGACGGCCAAGCGTAGTTGACGTCGCCGCGCAGATGCTTGGAGGCCATGACGTCATAGGCGCCGCCGTAAGCCTTGCGGGTGATGACGGTGACCTTCGGCACGGTGGCTTCGGCGTAAGCGAACAGCAGCTTCGCGCCGTGCTTGATGATGCCGCCGTATTCCTGCGCCGTGCCCGGCATGAAGCCCGGCACGTCGACGAAGGTGACGATCGGAATGTTGAAAGCGTCGCAGAAACGCACGAAGCGCGCCGCCTTGATCGAGCTGTCGATGTCAAGGCAGCCGGCCAGCACCAAGGGCTGGTTGGCGACGAAGCCGACCGTCGAACCGTTCATCCGGCCGAAGCCGATGATGATGTTCTTGGCGTGCTCGGCTTGCAGTTCGAAGAAATCCCCTTCGTCCACGACCTTGAGGATCAATTCCTTCATGTCGTAGGGCTTGTTGGGATTGTCGGGGATGATGGTGTCGAGGGAATGGTCGTAGCGGTCCCAGGCGTCGGTCGTCGGGCGCTGGGGGACCTTTTCCCGGTTGGAGGCCGGCAAGAAGTCGAGAAAGCGGCGGATTTGCAAAATCGCTTCGACGTCGTTTTCAAACGCCAGATCGGCCACCGACGACTTGGTGGTATGGGTGATCGCGCCGCCCAGTTCTTCCGCGGTGACGATTTCATGCGTCACCGTCTTGACCACGTCCGGACCGGTGACGAACATGTAGGAGCTGTCCTTCACCATGAAGATGAAGTCGGTCATGGCCGGCGAATACACGGCGCCGCCGGCGCAAGGCCCCATAATCAGCGAAATTTGCGGCACGACGCCGGACGCCATGACGTTGCGCTGGAATACTTCAGCGTAACCGCCAAGCGAGGCCACGCCTTCTTGAATGCGGGCGCCGCCGGAATCGTTAAGACCGATGACCGGCGCGCCGACCTTCATCGCCTGATCCATCACCTTGCAGATTTTTTCCGCATGGGCTTCGGACAGCGAGCCGCCGAAAACGGTGAAATCCTGGCTGAAGACGTAGATCAAGCGGCCGTTGACGGTGCCGTAGCCGGTGACGACGCCGTCACCGGGGACCTTTTGGTCCTCCATGCCGAAATCGATGCAGCGATGTTCGACGAACATGTCCATTTCTTCAAACGAACCTTCGTCGAGCAGCAGTTCGATGCGCTCGCGCGCCGTCAGCTTGCCTTTGGCGTGCTGCGCCGCGATGCGCTTCTCCCCGCCACCCAGCCGCGCGCCTTGGCGCTTGGCTTCCAACTTCGCCAATATTTCCTGCATCGGGCGTGTCCTGCGGTTAATGCTTTTCGTGTGCGTTTATTGCGGTGTTGGGCCGGGCGCCCATTTTTAGGCCGTCTGGTCGGTTTCCCGCCGACGATATTGTTGGGACGGATTATTCACACAGCCGCGCGCGGGGCAATCGGATCGTTGCGGGAATCGTGCGAGGTTGCGAAGTTGTTTGCTTGCAGTTATGCGTATTAGCAATAACTGCAAACAGCGAACGCCTGAAACAGCGAACGCCCGCTGGACTGGCGCAGACGCATTCAGCGCGCGCGACGATAGGAAAAAGCGCCGAAGGCTGAGCGTCTTCGGCGCTAATTCTCAACTAGAGATCACAGTTAAGTGTCGTATTACTTCCAGCCGGAAGACTTTTCGCACGCGGCCATGGCGTTGGGGTTGGCCTTTTCCCACTGGCTGATGCTGCGGGTTTCGTTGTCGCCCATCTTGTCATTCATGCACACACAATAAGCCAGCACGACATCCTGGGAAACCTTGGCGTCGGCGTTATCCTTCAGGCACTGATTAACCCATTTCTTATCGTCGCTGGTTTGGGCGCCGGCCGGCGCGATGGCGGACAGCGATGCGGCGAGTACGGTCGCAATGACAATGGCGTATTTCATTTTTTGCTTCCATATTTTTGGGTTATTGTTCAGGCGGCTGATGCCGCGTAACGAAATTAACTTCCGCGCGAGCGGAAGGCAACAACCGGTTGCGGGTGGAGCAGGGCGAACGCTTGATGCGACTTAAAGCCCTCCCCCCTGGGCTACCACGTTCACACATCTGCGGTTTTGACGGCTTTCTTAACCTTTCACCGTCATACCGGCGAAGGCCGGTATCCAGTCATTTCAAATACTTATCGGAATTGCCCTGGACCCCGGCCTTCACCGGGGTGACGGGATAAAATAATTGTCGATCAATTAGTTACAAGATGTGTGAATGCTGTAGCCCCTGGGAAGAGGGTTATTTTCCTTCACCCGATTGCCCTGTGCGGGTGGAGCCGGCTTACACAAAAAGGCCCCAAAAGACCGACCCGGAATCAACATTCCCCCAACGGCTGAAGTAAACGAGCGCTTGTTTATGAGGGGACGTTCGGCGGCGGCGGGTCCGGCGGGCCGGGCCGGAGATGCTTCAGCGCGATATCAAAATAGACTTTGATTACTGGATAACCCGCGATGCCCGCGGCGGCCAGTGGATGAACGGCCGACCAAAGGGACACGGCAAGCCCCGCAATGGCGATGCAATCAGCACGGCTGGCGCTTAAGCTTTGGGCCTGCCGAACATACCCGTCAACGATCTTCGGCCGCACCTCATCCCAGTGGGCTTTCACCTTGCCGCCGCCGGCGGTCGCCCGGTCCAGCGCCGCCGTAACGGCGCCGCCCACGTAAGCCGCCAGGAAATTCCGCGTCACCACCAGCCGGTCAGCCAGTCGGCGCAGCGCCGATGGAGATTGGGGAAGAACGCCCGGCTCCTCCGGCGTCTTGGCCATCTCCGCCAACGCCGCGACGCTGTCGGGATGGATGATCTCCGCCGGGGCCTTGCTGGCGGCGTCCAACACCGCGTCGGCGTGACGGACCAACCCGGCCGCGTCCGCCGACTGGAGATCGAGAGCGAGGCTTTCCGCCTCCATCTCCCGCACTTTGGGATAACAGGTCAGCGCGTCGCGCAAACTCCCGGCGAGGTCGATCAGCCGCGCCTGAACATCCTCCGGCGCTTCGGGGGAACCGGCGAAGGTCGCGGCGTTGGCCTCCACCGCGCGGGTGCGGGAGCGCAGCAACAGGGCGTTAACGGCCGCATGTTCCGGCATCGCCTCCAGCGCCAAGGCGACCGAGCGAATGATGAACGGGTCGATATTGGTGCGCGCCGACCGTTCGAGGAATTCTTCCGCCTTGCGCCGCGCTTCCGCCAGCAGCACCGCCGCGTCGTCGGCGTCGCTGGCCGGGTCGGGGGGTAACGGTTTCAGCGCGCCGTCCGACCAGCCGAAGCGATAGGCGCCAGCGGCCTGTCGCGGGATGTCCGCCCCGACGGCGGCGATGTCAGCATTCAGGTCGGTTTCATTTTTCAACCAGCCGGCGATATCGTCATTCACCGCGCGGACGTCGCGATTCCACCATTCGTCCGGTTGCAGGGCGATTTTCTGGGATAGCGCCGGGCCGAAGATGTCGTGGGGCTGCGCCGAGCCATCCAATGGCGCCAGCCCTGCATACCAGTCGAGCCAAGGCGTGAAGCCGGCGTCCAGCACACCCGGATCGGTGGAAAACACCCGCCACGCTTTCGAATTCCATCTGGACTGTGCCGCGTCGGGCCACAACGGCGTCGCCACCAATTCCC
>CALGOL010000026.1 GCA_937960755.1 uncultured Azospirillum sp. | reverse complement strand
GGGCGGCGGCGGCGGCGGCGGACGCGGCGCTTCTGGCTCCTCCGATTTTGCGCCGGGCTCCCCGTCCTCGGAGATGATTCTCCGAATGGAGGCGAGGATTTCCTCCATTGACGGTTCTTGTTGGCCCTTGTCACTCATCGCGCGGCGCCTGTCCCATCTTCATGATCGGCTTCATCTTTGCGGCGCCCCCTGCCGAAAGGCGCGCGCCTGGGCACTTTGCCAAAAAGCGGCGCGCCCCCACAAGGATCACGCCGCCTTCCGAACCGCAAAACACTAGTTTTTTTCGACGGATGCGGCTTATTCGCCGATTCCGGTGCCGATCCACTTGTCGCGCACCTGCTTGTAATTGGCGTGCGGGTCGTAAACCGGGGTCTTCAGACCAAGATTTTGCGCCGTCAGTTGCCCCACCGCTGCGAGCAGCGTGAACGCCGCGACCATTTCATTGCGCTGAGCGCGCACCAGATTCACCCGGCCGTTCAGCAGTTCCTGTTCCTGGTTCAGCACGTCCAACACAGTGCGCGAGCCGACCTGCGCCTCCTGGCGGACGCCATCCAGCGCGATTTCCGCCGCGCGCACCTGGGAACGATAGGATTCGATATTGGCGCGCGCCGTCTCCAGACTCTGCCACGCGGCGACGGCGGTTTCCACCGCTTGGCGGCGCGCTTCCTCGATCTCGATTCGCGCCTGGTTAGCGGTTTGTTTGGCTTCCCGCACCATCGAATCAGGCAGACCGGCTTGGTAAAGCGGCACCGTGACCCGCGCGGTCACGCTGGCCGACTGCGACCAATCCAGCTCGACGTTATTTGACCGGCCAGGATCGTAAGTGCGGCTGGCCGACGCCGCCAACGACGCCGAGGGCAGCAACTTGCCGAATTGCTGGCTGACCGCATGCTTGGCGGCTTCTTCCGCAAAGCTCGCCGCCAGCACCGACGGATTGTTGCCGCGCGCCAGCGAAACCGCGCTCTGCACATTGGCGGGCAGCTTGAAGCGCGGCTTTGGCGCCTTCAGCTTGCCGGGCTCCGCCCCCATCAGCCGGGCGTATGTCGCTTTGGAGCCTTCCAGCGTGCCTTCCGCCGCCATGCGGTTGGCGACGGCGCCGGCTAAGCGCGATTCGGACTGGGCGACGTCAGTGCGCGTGTACTCGCCGACGCGGAAACGATCTTGCGCCGCTTGCAACTGGCGAGACAGCACCTGCTCGTTGTTTTTGGTCAGCGCCAGCACCGCCTCATTCTGCACCACGTCGACATAAGCCGTGGCGGCGGCGAGCAGCACCTGCTGTTCCGTCACCAGCAGAGTGGCCCGCTGCGCTTGCACCAAGCTTTCCGCCCGACGCACAGCCGGCGCGACCTGCGCGTTATAAATCGGCTGAGAAACCGTCGCTTCCGCCTCCTTGGGCGTCGCCCCCGACCCGCTGCGCACGCCGGAGCCGCGCGATTCGCTCCCTGTGCGCGACACGGAAAACTCCGTCGAGACCGTGGGACGGTAGCCCGACAGGGCTTGCGGCACCGCTTCGTCAACCGCCCGCAATCGAGCGCGCTGCGCGCCAAGGGTCGGGTTGTTGGCGTAAGCGTCCGACAGCGCCTTTTCCAGCGACTGGGCGACCGCGCCTTGCGGCGACGCGATAACGCCGCCCATGAGCATGGCGGCGAACAGCGCGGCGCTGATGGTTTTCTTCGACGCAATCATGTCAGTACACCTTCATCGCGGGGTCGACGCGCCTTGCCCAGGCGTCGATACCCCCTTCCAGATTAATCGCTTGGTTCAGGCCGCGCTGACGCAGGTACATCATCGCCTGCGCGCTGCGGCCGCCGTGATGGCAAATCACCACCAACGGCTTGTCGGTGGGCAATTCGCCAAGCCTTTGCGGCAATTGGTTCAACGGAATATGCGTCGCGCCGTCCACCTTGCAGATGTCCAGCTCCCACCCTTCCCGCACGTCCAGAAGCACATGCGGCTCGCCGCCTTTACGCATCCGGTCCAGCGTCTCAACGTCGATTTCCAAGGGCGTCGCCATCGTAGCTCCAGTTCGCGTCAGTACCGTACGGTTCAGTATTAACCGAACCCTCGCCAAATGGCGAGAATGGATCGCAGCCTGTCCGCGTCAACCCCGCCATGCCGAAGCCAAGAAGCGACCCGCTGATTAGAAACGGAAAACCGGCTTGGCTTCAAATCCCGGCAGCATGGCCGGCAGGGTTTCGAACAGCGCGCGCGACGACACGGCGCCGCTGATGCGGCGGAACAGCCGGGCGACGCCGACGCCGTCCTCGCCGCGCACCACCGTCGCCAGACGACCGCCGTCGGCCAGTTGGTTCAACAGAGCGGCCGGGGCTTCCGCCACCGCGCCGTTCACGAAGATCACGTCGTAGGGCGCTTGATCGGGATAACCCACGTTGTGCGGGCCGGCGATCACCACCGCATTGTCAGCGCCGACTTCGGCCAGCGCGTTGCCCGCCTTGGCGGCCAGATCGGGGTCGGCTTCGATGCCGACCACGGTGGCGGCCAGTTGGGCGATAACGGCGCAGGAATAGCCGGTGCCGCAGCCGATATCCAAAACCACGTCGCCGGGCTGCACTTCCGCCGCCTGCAGCATGCGGGCGAACACCATCGGCTCCATCAGATAGCGGCCCTTGGCGACGGCCAGCGCGTCGTCCACATAGGCGACGCCGCGGGACGCCGCCGGCACGAACGCTTCGCGCGGAACGCTCATCATCGCGTCCACCACCCGCTGATCCGTCACCTTGTTCGGGCGAAGCTGGGATTCGACCATATTGTAGCGGGCGACGGCGAAATCGGTCATGGCGGGGTCCCTGGGCGATACGCCCCGGCGAAGGGGGCGGACATACGATTGCGGGTGGCGCCGACGAGGTCTCCGCCGGCTTTATTCGACAAAGCTTTATATCGGCGTCGCAAGCGCCTGACAACGCCGCAGGCGAGCGCGGGGCCAAGCTTTCGCGCGACGTTCGTCAAATGACGGAAAAGCGCTTGACCGGGCTTCGGCCGATGGATATAAGACGCGCCTCGCTGGCGCGATGGCAGAGTGGTGATGCAGCGGACTGCAAATCCGCGTACCCGAGTTCGATTCTCGGTCGTGCCTCCAAGAACCGTCTAACAGACGGTATAGTCTTCGAATTCTGTACTTATGTAAAGAAGACGAGGTTGTGTATGAGTAAACTGTCTGTGACCCGATAAAATAATCGAAACGTCAAAAAATAGTCTTGACGACTTCGGTTCAGATCGCTAAACAGACGGCCACCACTGATCCGGCGTGGCGCAGCGGTAGCGCAGCGGACTGTTAATCCGTTGGTCGTAGGTTCGAATCCTACCGCCGGAGCCAATACATCAGGAAAAGGCCGGGACTTGCTCCCGGCCTTTTCTATTTCTCGGACTATTTTATCAACCGCGGCCTTGCGACCGCGGCGGCGACCGAGGCGGCGGCGTTCTTAGCGCCGCGGCGGCGGGGCGTTATAGACGAACGAGTCGTAGGCGTATTCCGCCACCCGCGACCACAGCCGCGACTCGTCGCGAAAGCGCGCCCATTCGCCGTAGACCTTGGCGAAGCGCGGATTGCGCACCGCCTCCTCCGCCATGACGTCTTCCGCCGCATCCTGCGCCGCCACCAGGGTTGAGCGGGGAAAGGCGCGCAACTGCGCCCCTTCCGCCGCCAGCGTGCGCAGCGCGCGCGCGTTCAGCACCTCGTACCGAGCGAGCATCGAGGCGTTGGCGGCGGCGCAGGCGTTCTCCAGCACCGCGCGATAGGCCGGCGGCAGTGCTTCCCAGGCCGGACGACCGATCATAAAAGTGATCTGCGCCCCGCCTTCCCACCAGCCCGGCGCGTAATAGTATTTGGCGACGCGGTGGAAGCCGAGCTTGGCGTCGTCGTAGGGGCCGGACCACTCCACCGCGTCGATGCCGCCGCGCTCCAGCGCCTCATAGACGTCGGCGCCGGAAATCTGCTGCGGCACCACCCCCAGCTTCGCCATCACCTTGCCGGCCAGCCCGCCGATTCGCATCTTCAGCCCGACCAAGTCGGACAAAGTTTTAATCTCGCGACGGAACCAGCCGCCCATCTGTGCGCCGGTGTTGCCGCAGGGAATCTGCACGATGTTGTAGCCGGCGAAAAACTCCCGCATCAGCGCCAACCCGCCGCCGTGCGTCATCCAAGCGCTATGCTGGCGGGCGTTGAGCCCGAACGGCATGGCGGTGTCGAAGGCGAAGGTCGGGTCTTTGCCGACGTAATAAAAGGACGAGGAATGGCCGCACTCCACCGTTCCGGCCTGGACGGCGTCCAGCACCTGCAAGGGCGGCACGATCTCGCCGCCGGCGAAGACGCGAATCTGAAACTTGCCGTCGGTGGCGGCGGCGACGCGGCGCGCCGTCTCCTCGCCGCCGCCGTAGATCGCCTCCAGGCTTTTGGGAAAGCTCGACGCGCAGCGCCAGCGGACTTCCGGCATGCTGGAAACGATGGCGGGCGCGGCCGGCCCGCGCGTCGGCGTCAGCCCGACGCCAAGCCCCGCCCCGATACCCGATATGGCGGCGGCCCCCAGCATGGCGCGGCGATGAACGGTCATGTTCCCCCCAAACGAAAAGAGCGACGCCGTTTAAGCGCCGCTCCATCTTCGCGTTAAACCTGTTTAAGGTCAAACGACCCGCCAAATCACCGCTTGGGCGGCGGGGCGGTGTAGACGAACGAATCGTAGCCGAATTCTGCGACGCGGAACCACAGCAGCACGTCGGCGCGGAACTTCAGCCAGGGTTCATAAACCGCCTTGAACTTCGGGTTCTTGGCCGCTTCGGCTTCGTAGACTTCAAAGGCCGCCTGATAGCACGCCTGCATGACGTCGCGCGGGAAAGCCTTCAGCACCGTGCCGGCGGCCACCAAGCGCTTCAGCGCCAAGGCGTTGCCGACGTCGTACTTGCCGGTCATCGACGTGTTGGCGGCGGCGCAGGCGTCGTCAAGGATCGCCTTATAATTGGCCGGCAGCTTGTTGTATTCGTCGATATTGGTCAGGAACGACACCTGCGGGCCGCCTTCCCACCAACCCGGATAGTAGTAGTACTTGGCGACTTTGTAGAAGCCGAGCTTTTCGTCATCGTACGGGCCGACCCATTCGGTGGCGTCGATGGTGCCCTTTTCCAGCGCCGGATAGATGTCGCCGCCGGCGATCTGCTGCGGCACCACGCCCAGCTTGGAAATCACCGTGCCGGCGAAGCCGCCGATACGCATCTTCAGCCCCTGAAGATCGGCCACCGAGTTGATTTCCTTACGGAACCAGCCGCCCATCTGCACGCCGGTGTTGCCGCAAGGGAACTGGACGATGTTGTAGCTCTTGAAGAATTCGCGCATCAGCTCCAACCCGCCGCCGTGGGACATCCAGGCGTTTTGCTGGCGGGCGTTGAGGCCGAACGGCATCGCGGCGTCAAAGGCGAAGGTCGGATCCTTGCCGACGTAGTAGTAAGAAACGGTATGGCCGCACTGCACGGTGTTGGCCTGCACCGCGTCCAGCACTTGCAGACCGGGGACGATTTCGCCGCCGGCGAAGACGCGGATGTTGAACTTGCCGTCGGTGGCTTCCTTGACCCGCTTGGAGACTTCTTCAGCGCCGCCGTAAATGGTGTCCAAGCTCTTGGGGAAGCTGGAAGCGCAGCGCCAGTTGATTTCCGGCATGCTGGAGATGATGGCGGGGGCCGCCGGGGTGGTTTGGGCCAGGGCCGGCTGGGCGACGATCGTCGCCGCGGCGCCGGCGCTGGCGGTGGTCAAAAACTCGCGACGCTTCATTGAGCTTACTCCCTGTTATGTTTTGGTGCGATTGCTTGGACCGTAACGACTGGGCTGCTTTCGCCTTCAACCTTCGCCGCCATAGAGTTAGCGCGCCGAGCGCGAAAACCAACTGCGGAATCTTCTTGCCGCGAAACGCTGCGCCAACGGCGCGCCGCCGGTATAAAAAAATTACCGCGTGCGGAGTATGCCGCAGCCAGCCGCGCCCCGCAACAGTTGGCGAACAAAATTTGTGTGATTGGTCATAGCCTTGCGCTCACCAGACGCCTTGACGGCGAAGCGACGCTCTGGCACGCTCTTAGCGTTTTAGTCCTGCTTCGGCGGCGCCGCCGTTGCGGTCAGGGTCTCGTCTCCCGCGTCTCCTTGTTTTCAGGGGTATCGTATTCAGGGGTATCGGCCGCAATGACCAAATCAGAATTGATACAGCGCCTCGCCGACCGCAATCCGCACCTTTATCAGCGCGATATTGAAAAGATCGTCGCGACGGTCTTCGACGAAATCACCGAAGCTTTGGCGCGCGGCGACCGGGTCGAACTGCGCGGCTTCGGCGCGTTTTCCGTCAAGCATCGCGACGCCCGCACCGGACGCAATCCGCGCACCGGCGAGGCGGTGGACGTGGCGGAAAAGGCCACGCCGTTCTTCAAGACCGGCAAGCAGTTGCGCGAGCGCCTGAACGCCGAGTAAAGTAGTTGGGCATAGCCTTTGCGCCCTAAGCATGCGCCCCCACGCGAACGGCCCCGCCACACGAACGCTTGAGGAATAAGAACGTGCGTCTTTTTTCCTGGTTGATCGGCTTTCCCCTCGCCGTCGTCGCCGCCCTTTTCGCCGTGTCCAACAAAGGCGCGACCACCTTCGCCTTGTGGCCGCTGCCCTTCACCGTCGAAGCCCCGCTTTACCTCGCCACGTTGATCGCGTTGGTCGCGGGTTTCGTCGTCGGCGGCTTTATCGCGTGGGCCGGCCAGGGCGGTGCGCGCCGTCGCGCCCGCCGGTTGAGCGACCGCGTTTACAACCTTGAGCGCGAATTGAAGGAAACCCAGGCCCGCGCCGCGGCGGCGGAAAAGAAGCTGGCGGAAAAGACCGCGCCGGTGTCGGGCGAACCCCGCGCTTCGGTCGGCGCGCTGCCGGCCCC
>CALGOL010000025.1 GCA_937960755.1 uncultured Azospirillum sp. | reverse complement strand
TAGCTGATAAGGTGGACCCCCGCCTTCGCGGGGGTGACGAGAAAAAAGATAGGAAAATCAAAGCCGGAAGAGATGCATGAACGCCGTAGGTTTCAAGGGGGAGGGAGCAAGCCGGCCAAATCAGCCGATCAGTTCTTAAAGCCGGCCTTTTCGGCTTCCTTATAGAACGCCTGCAACAGGTCCTTGCCGACGCGGCTCGCCATGTCTTCATGCACCGGCAGCAGGACCTTGCGCCAAATCTCGCGCTCTTCTTTCGACAGCGTGTAGAATTCGGTCTTGCCCGCCGCCTTCATCGCCGCCAGCGAATCGTCGTTTTCCTTCTGGGCGATGTCGTTGGCGTATTTGGTGGCGTCCGCCATCGCCTTTTCCAGCGCGGTGCGGACGTCGGCCGGCAGGCCGTCCCAGAACTTCTTGTTGACGATGACGGCGTAACCCAGATAGCCGTGATCGGACAAGGTGGCGTGTTTTTGCACTTCATGCATTTTCTGGGTGTACATGTTGGACGGCGGGTTTTCCGTGCCGTCCACCACGCCGGTTTGCAGCGCCTGATACACTTCCGAGAAGGCCATCACCTGCGGCAGCGAGCCCAGGGCGCGCATCTGCGCGTCCAGCACCTTCGACGACTGGATGCGCATCTTCAGACCCTTGAAATCCACCGGGGTCTTCAAGGGGCGGTTGGCGGACATGATCTTGAAGCCGTTGTCCCAATAGGCCAGACCGACGATGCCCTTGCTCTCCAGCTTCTTCAGCAGGCCCTTGCCGACCGGGCCGTCGGTGACGGCGCGCAGCACTTCCTTGCTGGGGAAAATGTACGGCAGATCGAAAACTTCAAATTCCTTGACGCCCAGCGGGCCGAACTTAGCCAGCGACGGGGCCAGCATCTGCACGGCGCCCAACTGCAACGCCTCCAGCTCTTCCTTGTCCTTGTAAAGCTGGCTGTTGGGATAGACTTCAACCTTGACCTTGCCGGCGGTGGCGGCTTCGGCCAGTTGCTTGAACTTTTCAGCGCCTTTGCCCTTCGGCGTTTCAGGCGACACGACGTGGCTGAACTTGATGACGATTTGATCTTGCGCCCAAACGGGCGAGGCCATCAGGCAGCCGACAGCGGCGGCGCACAGAAGCTTGGCGATTTTCATGGCGTTGCATTCCTCCGAAACGTTATCGGCCGTCGACGGGAAACAGGTCGCGGCCGTTAGGAAGCCATATTATCGACGCAATCGGCGTCGCGGGGCTATTGTGGAAATCCGAAGCTTCAGATAACAACGATGCAGCCTGCCGCCGCGAATTGAACAGCGGCGACGAAGTAATTTTACGCCGCTATTCAAAGATGCGCTATGACAGTCTCGCCCACGCAGCAGGATAGGGGCCGTTTCGACCATCGCGGCGCCGTACAGGCGGCGCCGGTGGTGGCGATGTTGCTGGTGGTTATCCTGCTCGCCGCGTTTCTTTGGTTGCTGCACCGCAATGAAGCGGAAGAAGAAGCGGTCTCGTTGATTAAGAACGTCTTGTGGGTCGAACAGAATCTGCGCTTCCAGCTCAACTCGGACGAGGAAAAGCTGCGTCAGATGGCCGACGCGCTGGGGCGCGACGAGACTTCGCCCGCCGCCACCGCTGCGATGCGGCACTTTTTATCCACCAATCCCGCCACGGTGCGGCTGGAATGGCAGAACGCCGACGGCAAGCCGGTCCTGACCATGCCGCCGGCGTCCGCCGCCTTGCCGGCCGGGGCGCTGTCCGATTTTGAAGGGCTGAACCCGCGCCAGGAAGCTTTCCACATCGCCCGCTCGCTGGGTCGGCAGGTCTACAGCACGCCCTATCGTTTGGCGCAGCGCGACGAGGAATACGCGTTCGAGCTGGTGACGCCGATTTTCGACGGTGAAGTTTTTAAAGGCGCGCTGGCGACGGTGTTCTCCTTTTCTGGCTTCATCGCCCATCATGTGCCGTGGTGGTTCGCCGAGCGCTACCAGCTTGAAGTGATGGACGTCCGCGGCAAGGTGCTGGGGGCGAAAACCCGTCTCGCCACCGCCGACGCGCAGCGTCTCAGCCACGCCATCCCGTTCGACCCGCCGGGACACGGCCTGTCGCTGGTGGCCACCGTCCACGCCAGTGAAAACAACGTGGCGCGCAACGTGCTGATCGTGGCGATTTTCGCTTTGACGGTCTCCGCGCTATGGAGCTTGTGGGCGGTGCGCCGCCATATTCGCCGCCGCCTCGACGCCGAGCATGCGCTGCGCGCCGAACACGCCTTCCGCAAGTCGATGGAGGATTCGCTGACGGTGGGCATGCGGGCGCGCGATCTGGCCGGCCGGGTCATCTACGTCAATCAAGCGTTCTGCCGGATGGTGGGCTGGACGGCCGACGAGTTGATCGGTCAAGGACCGGAAATGCCGTATTGGGCGCCGGAGGAGATGGAGAAGACCCACGACGCCTTTCGCGCCGTGATGTCCGGCCGTTCGCCCCAAGATGGTTTCGAGTTGCGCTTCCGGCGCAAAAACGGCGAGCGTTTCGACGCGCTGATTTACGAATCGCCGCTCATCGACGCCGACGGTCGGCAAATCGGCTGGATGGGGTCGGTGCTCGACGTCACCGAACGCAAGCGCGCTGAAGAAATCAATCAGCGCCAGCAAGAAAAACTGCAACAGACCGCCCGGCTCATCGCCATGGGGGAAATGGCCTCGGCGCTGGCGCATGAGCTTAATCAGCCGCTATCGGCCATCGCCGGCTATTCCACCGGCTGCCTCAACCGGATCAAAGCCGCCGGCGCCAAACCGGAAGACTTGACGCCGGCCTTGGAAAAGCTCGCCAAGCAAGCGCGCCGCGCCGGGGAGATCATCCGGCACATTTATGATTTCGTGCGCAAGCGCGAACCGGAAGTGGCGCCTTGCGATCTGGCGGAAGTGATCGGCGACAGCGCCACGCTGTTCAGCCCCGACGCCCGCAAGCACCGCACCACGCTGACGGTGCAGACGCCGCCCGACCTGCCGGCGGTGTCGGCCGACCGCATTTTGTTGCAGCAGGTGCTGATTAACCTGATGCGCAACGGCTGCGAAGCCATGGCGGCGACGCCGCCCGACCGGCGAAACATCACGGTGACCGCCGCCGCCGCCGACAGCGGCGCCGTGGTGCGGGTTGTCGATTGCGGCCCCGGCGTGCGGCCCGACATCGGCGACCGGCTGTTCACCCCGTTCCAGTCCACCAAAAGCGAAGGCATGGGCATGGGTCTCAGCATCTGCCGCTCCATCATCGAACACCACGGCGGCCGGCTGTGGTACGAACCCAACCCCGGCGGCGGCGCCATGTTCGTCTTCTCCTTGCCGGCGGCGCGGTCATGACGGCGGGCGGGCGGGTTCATATCGTCGACGACGACGAAGCGATCCGCGACGCGCTGACGTGGCTGCTGCAATCCCGCGACGTCGCGGTCGCCGCCTGGCCGTCGGCGGAAGCCTTTTTAGCCGACTACGATCCGGCGATGCGCGGCTGTCTGCTGCTGGATGTCCGTATGGAGGGCATGAGCGGGCTGGAGCTGTTCGAACGCTTGCAGGCGCTAGGCTGCCGCATGCCGGCGATTTTCCTCACCGGCCACGCCGACGTGCCGCTGGCGGTGGCGGCGTTGAAGAAAGGCGCGCGGGATTTCGTCGAAAAGCCGTTCAGCGACAATGATCTGGTCGACCGCATCATCGACGCGCTGGCCTTCGACGACGATCAACGCGAGCGAGACGCCGGCAGCGAATCCGTCGCCAACCGGCTCGCCACCTTGACCCATCGCGAACGCCAGGTGATGGATCTAGTAGTGCTGGGCAGGCTCAATAAGGTCATCGCCGATGATCTGGGGGTCAGCATGCGCACCGTCGAAGTCCACCGCGCCCGCGTTTTCGATAAAATGGGCGTCAAGACCGCGGTGGAGCTGACGCGCCTGCTGTCGCAAAACCGCTAAAGCCGTTATTCTGGCCGCATGCGCACCTATCTCTATCTCTTCGTCGCCGGAACGCTGCTCGTGCTGTTCGGCGCCGTGATGTTTCAAGCCCCCGATCCCGGCGCCGCCAGCCGCAACGCCTTTCTTGGGGTTTGTGAAAAATCTGAAGCGGTGCTGGCCGCCAGCCGCAGCGTCGACAAGGCGGCGATGGCCTGCGCCTGCGTCGCCGGCTGGCATGTCCGCCAGGCCCCCAAAGGCGGGGAGCCGTTCTACCCCACGCAACTTTATATTTTGAGTGGAGACGGCGCGACCGCCGGCTTGACCAGCAACGTCATCGCCGCCGACGCCAAAGCGCGCGCCGCCTGCATCAAGTAATATCAATGCTGTAATATTTCATGGCGACAATAATTACTAAATGAAAATGATTTGAACTTTATTGTATTCATGATATTTTAAGACCGTATGCAAAATATTCCTCCGCTCAACATTAAAGTTGCAAAGATTGAGGTGAGGCGATGAACAGCCAATTGTTGAAAGACATCAAAACCAAGGCGCAAAAGAAGATTCATGACGACGTCTTCCGCGACGCCGAAGCGTCAAAGGCGGAAATCGAAGCGGTGGGCGAAGTCATCGCCAAAAAGTACGGCGGCTTCATTTCGCGCGCGCCGCTGAAAAGCGAGGAGCGCGCCGGCGTCAAAGTCGCTTCCGACTACGAAGGCGACTGGCACGGCATCAAGGATCTGGCGCGCATGACGCTGATCGTGCCGACGATGAACGATTGCCGCTGCGTGCTGATGGACATCGGCAAGGAGTTCACCGCCGCCAAGAAGCGCGGGGTTATTCAGATTAAGGAAGTCTCCCCCGACGCCGACCCTTGCGGCTATTCGTCGATTACCGTTTTCGTGCGCACCTCCAACGGCCGCGCGGCGGAAATTCAAATCAACATGCCGACCATCATCTACGCCAAACAAAGCGAAGAATCGGTCAAGCGCAGCATCGGCGACCGCAACTATCTCAATATTAAGATGAAATACAATCTGCAAGGCGGCCTCGGCCACCTGTTTTATGAGATTTACCGGGTTAAGGGACCGGATTGGGAATTGGCGGCGGCGCTGAGCAAGCAGTATTACGCCTTCTTCCGCTCAATGGTGCCGAACGTCGCCGCCCGCGAAGCGTTGGAAAGCGGCGTCGCCGCCTTGCGGGCGCGTCATCCCGCTCTGTTCTCGCATCACTAAAGCCGTCCCGCCACGGCTCTCCCGTCGCTAAGGCCGATCGCGGCAAGCGGTAAATCTATTCCCCCGGCATGCTAGGCCGGTGGTGTAAGATCGTATGCGCAAGCTTGCGGACGGAGATCCAAAAGCGACGGGAAAGCAGGAGAAGCGGGATGGGAAGCAGCGGGTTCGTTAAGGACCGCCAAACGGTTACGGCCGAAGGGGAACGGGTCGACCGATTGATCGACGGCGTTCTGCAACGCGCCGCCAAACCCCATATCGACGAACGCGGCTCGCTGTGCGAAATTTTGAGCGCCGATTGGGAAGGCTTTCGCCAGCCGCTGGTTCACGCCTATGAGGTGGTCATTCGCCCCGGCCGGGTGAAGGGTTGGGTTTATCATAAAATTCAATCAGACCGCGTTTATGTGTGCCGCGGAACAATTAAATGCGTGCTCTACGATATTCGCGAAGAATCGCCGACCTATCGGGCGGTTAACGAGCTTTACCTGTCGCAGGAAGCGCGAAGCTTGGTGCTGATCCCGCCGGGCGTGGTTCACGCCCTGCAAAATGTCGGCAAGGACGACGCGCTGTTTATAAATCTCCCGACGCACGCCTATAATTATGCAAGCCCGGATAAATTTCGTCTGCCGTTGGACAGCGGGGAAATCCCGTATCGTTTCAACGCATCCACGGGCTGGTGACCAAGAAAATGAACAGCAATGAAATCAGTCAAGACGACATTGATGTAACCGTTATCATTCCGACATATAATTGGTCTTCTGTTCTGCGTTGCGCTATCGCCAGCGTTCTCGCCCAGACCTTTCATAACTTCGAACTGCTGGTGATTGGCGATCACTGCACCGATGACAGCGCCGACTACGTCTTATCTTTAAAAGACAATCGCGTGCATTGGCGCAACCTATCGGCTAATAGCGGTTCCCAGTCCGAGCCGAACAATTTGGGACTGTCGATAGCGCGGGGCCGCTACATCGCCTATCTTGGACACGACGACCTTTGGCATCCCAGCCATTTGCAGCGTTTGTTCGCCCGTGCCGAAGCGGCGCAAACGGATATGGTCGCTTCAATGTCGGTCATGTTGGGGCCGCCCGGCAGCGGGGTCAGGGTTGTCGCCGGCGCCGTCAATCCCGGCCGCAACGCGCTGATGGGCCCCCCGCCGCCTTCATCCCTGATGCATCGGCGGGACATGATTAAAGATATCGGCGGATGGCGAGATTACCGGCTGCTGCCGGCGAAGTTACCCCCCGATCATGAATTTATTCGCCGCGCCATCGCAGCCGGCAAAACAATCAGCGCGACGGGCCAATTGACGGCCTTTAAATTCAATTCCGCTTGGCGGCGCGACAGCTATAAAAAGCGCGCCAATGACGAACAGGCCGCTTATCTTCACCGTATGGCGACGGAGCCGGACTTTATCGAAAGAGAGTTGACGGCGATTATCGCGGCGATGGCCTTTGGGGGAGCGTCCTGGCCTCAGGGCATTCCGCGAGCGGAGGATTTGCCCGACGACGCGCCGCCGGGCGCCATGGTGGACATGTGGCGCGAGGTTCGCGGCCTGCCGCCCAATCAATCAAAAGCGCCGGACTGAGGGGAAAAGCGCTGAGGGGTTACGGCGTCGCGGCGTTGTTAAACGCCGCGTGCCGGACGATGTCGCCGACGCGCACGCCGAGGCGCGCCGCCAATCCGCCATTAATCTCCAGCACCGCTTTGACAACCTGCGGCGTGGTGATGGTCGCTTCCGACTGCGGCGTCGCGTTGGGGTGG
>CALGOL010000024.1 GCA_937960755.1 uncultured Azospirillum sp. | reverse complement strand
GTGTATCACCATTTTGGGCGTCGCAACCGCACAGGCCGGCGGCCAAACCGGCGACAACCAAAATGGTGATACACGCGCGCATTGTCATGGCGTCATCCTCTATGATCGTTCCGGCGAAAACCGGCGGCGGCCCCGCCGGCGGCCCGCGAGGGCTTAGGAGGTCTTGGCGCGGGCGGGAACCGCGACGCCGCGGATTTCCGACGCCAGCGCCCGATAAGCCTTCTCCAGCCTGTCCACCCACGCCCGGATGGCGGCGACGGTCGCCTCAGCGTCCATAAACAGCATGTCCTCCGCCAGCGTGACGCGCAATTGCCCCAACTGGGTCTCGAGGGGAATGAGGCCCGCGTGGACAGTGTCGATTCGGGCCAGTTCGTCGGCGGTCTCCCGCGCCAGCTTCCGGTACCCCTCAGCCCGCGGCAAAGCGAAGGCGGGATCCTCCAGCCCGCTTTTCAATGACCGTTCGCCGTGGGCGTTCAACGAAGCGATGAAGCTCTCCAGCAATAGTCGCAGGTCCGAGCCCGGCTGGATCGTCCGTCGCAACGTTCGAACCGCGGCGATCGCCTTGTCGGCTTCGGCGAGTTTCTGTTCCGGTGAGGATTTGTTGAAGGCTTCCAGCATCGCGCGGAGCTCCTCCCACGTCTTTCCAACCTGCTTTTGCTGTTCGTGGAAAGCCGCCAAGGCCCCGGCGACAGTCTGCTGCCGGACTTGAAGAGGGTCGCCGGCGAAAACGGCGCCCGGAACGGCGGACGCCGACATGACGGCGGCGAGAAAAACAGTGGCGAGAAGGCGGCGGCGCATGGGATACCTCCGTTGGTGCGCGTGGATCATGGAGACAGTCTGGCAAACCGGTCGGAAACCGTCAGGAACGGCAAAATTGCGATGCGCGCCGCCCGGCGGCGGCTTTATAACTCATTGATTCTTCCACATTTGCCCGGCGACAGCCGTCGAATCTTGTAAGGGCATGAAAGCATTGGTTTTTCTTGATTTATATTTTCCATAACGTTTTCGGTGGGAGGCGGTTTCGCCCCCAGTTTTCGGAGCCGTCGCAAACGTGCCTATTCCGCCTGCCAGATCAATGTGTTACAAGATAGCTCTCCGCGGGGGGTGAACCCCTGCGGCTCCACTGAGACGTGAAGCGGGATTGCATCTGCCACACTACTCGGCTACTCCGCGGGGGGTGAACCCCTGCGGCTCCACTGAGACTATATGACCATTGCTGCAAAAACCATACTTGCTATAACTCCGCGGGGGGTGAACCCCTGCGGCTCCACTGAGACCGACTTGATCCGGCGTTACGCTGGAGTATTTCGCAACCCTCCGCGGGGGGTGAACCCCTGCGGCTCCACTGAGACAGGTCACGGAGTGACATGCCTTTCGGCATGTCAAGCCTCCGCGGGGGGTGAACCCCTGCGGCTCCACTGAGACGATGCCGACAGGCTTCCCGATGAGCAACCCCACGGAACTCCGCGGGGGGTGAACCCCTGCGGCTCCACTGAGACGATAAAAATGAAGGTGCTTCCGGCGAAGCCGAAGCCCACTCCGCGGGGGGTGAACCCCTGCGGCTCCACTGAGACTACAGCAGGAGGAAGAAAACGATGGCGGCTATCGCCGACTCCGCGGGGGGTGAACCCCTGCGGCTCCACTGAGACCGAGGAAGCCGATGAACATGGCTGTTGCCATGAGGGCGCTCCGCGGGGGGTGAACCCCTGCGGCTCCACTGAGACGCCGTCAGCGAGGAATTCTAATAACCCAATGGAGGCATACTCCGCGGGGGGTGAACCCCTGCGGCTCCACTGAGACCCTCCCGCTAGCATGCCGAAAAACTTTCCCGCCAACAGACTCCGCGGGGGGTGAACCCCTGCGGCTCCACTGAGACAAATAGCTGCGCTGCTGACTAGCAGCAGCGTCCAGCTCCTCCGCGGGGGGTGAACCCCTGCGGCTCCACTGAGACGTTGCGAGCGGTGTCATTCGCGTCATTTTCTCGAGAGGCTCCGCGGGGGGTGAACCCCTGCGGCTCCACTGAGACGCCATATGCCCTTGGTACCTCCCACCATCCAGAAGATGCTCCGCGGGGGGTGAACCCCTGCGGCTCCACTGAGACACTGAATGCGTTTCGCGCGTTTCTGCGAGATCAGCAGACTCCGCGGGGGGTGAACCCCTGCGGCTCCACTGAGACGCCGAGGAAGCCGAAGCCCATGGCGACAGCCATGAGCACTCCGCGGGGGGTGAACCCCTGCGGCTCCACTGAGACATGCCGTGCACTTCGCAGGTAAGCCCCACCTGCTTCCCTCTCCGCGGGGGGTGAACCCCTGCGGCTCCACTGAGACCATCTCGATCGTCCACACCGGGCTCGTCGGGGTGACGGTCTCCGCGGGGGGTGAACCCCTGCGGCTCCACTGGAACCGGGGAACCACGGCGGCGGAAGGCCGGACGGCGCACGGATCATCAACGGCTGAACAAGCGCCGCAACCATCCGGCCTTGCCGTTGACAGGCGGCGGCGACCAAGGCTCCACGCGAACGACGGCGGCCTGATCCGGTTGGCCCGCTGGAAAGCGCGCAATCACCGCGACGTCAAGGGGTTGAAAAATGGGCCCCGCGATTCCAATCGCGCCAACCGCCGGCAGGAGCGCCCGCTGACCGTCAGCCAACGTCGCTTCGCAGCGTATCGCCCCGACGGCTTGCACCAGGATCAGCGCGTCGCCTCCTTCGGATGTCGCGCTGACGGTGGAGGGAACCAGCAGCTTATATCGCTCCCGCTCCATTCGGCTGCCGGCTTGGCTGTCGGCGGGCGCTTCATCCGCTTCCGGTGGCGGCGGCGCTTTCGACGCTGCGGCGCTCTCCGGCGGCGCCGCGGCGCTCAAGATCTCCCTACCGTTGGGGCCGTCAACATTGGCGCCGTCAACATCGTCATAGTCCGGCCCGATAAAGACCTGGGCCGGCTCAGCCTCAGCCGCAAAATCCGGCGCCGGCGCATCGGCGCCATGTTCGATGCTCGCCGGGTTGGGCTCCAGCCGCAGACCAGCCAGCACGGAGCCGTTTCCGTCGAGCAAATCAATCAGCAGCGCCGCCTGCGGCATGGTGGTCTCGACCCAGACGACCGGATGATCGGGCAAGATGAGGCTTTCAGTCGGCGCGTCCGCGCGGTTCAGCCGCATCCGTCGTCCGCCCACGCAGCGCAGGCGGACCCGTTCGCCGGCCCGCGGCCGCGATGGAATCGCCATCAGGCAAACTCTGGCGGAACGGCGGGACGCGAAATCGGGCATGGCGGAACCTCCTGAATAAAGAAACGCGCGCTGACGATGAACCGGAAACGCCCCGGATGCCGGCCCGGCAAATTTGCCTAGCCGGCCATGGTTTCCGGCGGCGTCAAGCTGCGCAGCATCGGCGCGTGTCGGCGTCGCAGAGCGGTGAGAGCGTCCTGCGTCCGCGCGTCCGATTGCGCCTTCGTCCGCGCCAGCCGCTCCAATTGCAGAAGGTTGTAGGTGCTGGGCGGGCTGAAAAACTTGGCCAACAACATGGCCAGCTCCAACAGACACAACACGGCGGTGATGGTCCACTCGGTTCGCCGGACCTGCGCCCCATATCGGCGGTCTTGGCTCAGTTTTTCGTACGAGACCCGGTTTTCCAGGATGTCATTGGTCAACGGCGCCTTGCGCCTGGCGTCGCGTTCGCGGATTTGGGCGGCGATGTCGCGCTCGGCGCGTTCCGCCGCGGCGTCGGCGTCGGCTTTGGCGGCGGCAATGGCGGCGGCGAGATCAGCCAATCCGTCACGCACATGCGTCAGCGCGGCTTTCTCCGCCTTCGCACTGGCCTCCGCCGCCACGAATGCTTCAAGCGCCGCTTTGTAGCGAAGGCCTTGGCCTTTTTGGACGCCGATGCCGTCCTTTTCGACGCGCATTTGCACGTCGGCGTTGGCGGCCGCCGTCTCCGCCGCGCCAAGCGCGACGATGCGGCGAATTTCCGCTTCTTTAAGCTCCAGATGCTTTTGACGCAGGGCTTCGACGGCCCCGGCGGCATCGGCCGCGGTTTGTCGGATCGCCGCTATTCGATGATCGTAGGCCGCGACGACGGCCGCGTATTCGCGCTCCAGTTCCTCCGCCCGCCGCTCCAGCAGTTTATCTTGAAAAATCACCGCCGTGAGCGCGGCCCCGGTGGCGAAGGACAAGCCGCCGGCGACAATCAGGCGCACAACGAACGCCGGCATGTGGAAACGGCGCTTCCCGGCCGCGGCCAGCGGTCCCGTCACCCCCAAACCGGCGACGGCAATGCTGGCGTCAAGAAGATAGACGATCCCGGCCACAACGGCGGCGATCATCGCGGCGGCCAGCGGTCCCGCATGACTGAACGTCGCGATGGTCAACGTCCAGACCCCGAACGTGAGGGCTAGGATCAACAACAGCAAGACCGCGTCGCGGAAAACGATCAGCCGATCCTTAGCCGGGCAATCCTGCAACAAATCGCGGTCGCGAAGAGTCAGCGCGGCGGCCGCCCGTAAAAGAATGGAGGGCGATTTTCCGATTCCGGCGTCGATGTTTTCTGCACGCATTGCCGTCGTCTCCTCGTGTGGGGGGATGACGGCATTTTTTGCAGATTGTCTCGGGTTAAAAATGAGCGGCAAAATTGCGGTCGCCGGTGGAAGGCTTCCCGGTCAGTCGGCCGGTTTTGGCGCGGCCGCGCCGTAAACACAGCGGCGTGACGACACGCCTTAAATCACCACGACTTGCCGCTGCGCCGCCTCAAACGTTTTACCCAAACTTTCCACGCGCGGCTCCACCGCTTCGGCGGGGCCGATGTCGATAATCAACACATGGTCTTCCGACGGCTTGATGTGCTGTTCAAGTCGCGCCGACAGCGCGACCCGACGCCGAGGCGTCAGGCGGCACTGAAATACTGAAAGCTGCAACCACTGCCCATACGATTCCATGGTGTTGAAAACCCGTCGCCAACGCTTTTGGTCGGCGATGTCGTAGGTGACGATATAAATGCGTTCGTTCGCCGCCATGGAATCCCCCTTTCGCGTCACCGCGGGCAATAGTGAGGATAGACGTCCAACTCGCCCGCAAGATGACGGACCAGCAGGCGGGCTTGCACATGCAGCATCCGGCGCATGGAAATCTGATAGCCGAACAGCGGATGCGCCGCTTCCGTCTCCAGCCGGCGTTCAAAAACGCGGATCAGCGTCTTGCGGCCGGAAAAATTCAGGTTGCAGCCGGGTCCGACGGTGACGAAATCGTCGGGCGTCAGCTCCCCCTGATTAAGCGCCGTCAATACGGCGCTGTCGGCGAGAACAGGGCGCAGCGGCTCCATGAAATCCAGCGCCAAAGCCGGGCGACCGGGGCGGTCGGCGTGATAAACCCCGGCCCAGGGGTCCAGCCCAGCGATTTCCAGGGCGTTGGCGCAGACCCGGGTCAACAGGGCGTAGGCCAACGATAAACAAGCGTTAACCGGGTCGGCAGGCGGGCGACGGCTGCGCCGTTCAAAGGCGAAGGCCGGCAAGGCGGCGGTTTTCTCGGTGAACAGGCTGGGGAAAGCGCGAAAATAAAGCGCCGCTCCTTCACCTTCCACCCCCAGCAATTCCGGCAAACCGGCGGCGGCGGGGGCGCGATCGGCCAACCGCTTTAAGGCGGCGGCGGCAGCGTCGCGAACCGTCGCCTCGCCCCGCCAATTGCGGCGCAGCAAGGTGCGTTGGTTGCGCAGTTTCGCCCGCACCAGTTCCCGCGCAAAACGCAGCCGACGAACGGCGTCGCCGCGCAGAGCGTATTGCGCTTCCCGAGCCGTGGCGCTGCGGGGACCACGGCCGCCGGTAGAGGCGAGATACCAAAAACCGCTGCTCATCCAGGCGATGGGAATTTCCGCCCGCACCAGCGCATGCAGCGCCGGGGTGGAAAGATTGACCGGCCCGGCGAGGATCAATTCGGAGATGTCGCCCAGTCCGACGCGAATTTCCGGCTGATCGTCTACCGTGACGGTCAACACCTCGCCCTTCTTGCCGATCCGCGCCCCCGGCTGCTGCACGTACAGCGGCAAGGCGGCGTCGGCGGCGGGCGGCGGTGTGCGGGGGGGACCGCCGCCGCGGAACAAATTGACCTCGTCCGGCAGACAAAT
>CALGOL010000023.1 GCA_937960755.1 uncultured Azospirillum sp. | reverse complement strand
AGCGCGCCGCCGAACAGGCCGCCGCCGCCGCGCTGATGAAAAAATTGGAAGGGAAATCAGGTGACTGAACTTGACGTCGAAACCGGGGCGGCGGATTCCGCCCCGACCCGTTGCGGCTTTATCGCCCTGGTGGGCGCGCCCAACGCCGGCAAATCGACGCTGTTGAACGCGCTGACCGGGGTCAAGGTCTCCATCGTTTCGCCCAAGGTGCAGACGACCCGCGCCCGCGTGCTGGGCATCACCTTTGAAGGAACGGCGCAACTGGTGTTCGTCGACACCCCAGGCGTGTTCCAGCCCAAGCGCCGGTTGGACCGCGCCATGGTGGCGGCGGCGTGGCAGGGGGCGGACGAATCCGACCGCGTCGCCGTGCTGTTCGACGCCTCAAGGCGCAAAGGCATCGACGAGGACACAAAGCGCATCGTCGACCGGCTGAAGCAGGAAGGCCGCCGCGCCCTGCTGGTGCTCAACAAGATCGACCTCATTCCGCGCGACCGGCTGCTGGGCTTGGCCGCCGAGTTCAGCGCGGAAGGCATCTTCGACGAGATTTTCATGGTGTCGGCGCTGACCGGCGACGGGCTGGACCGCCTGCGCCGCTATCTCGCCGACTGGGCGCCGGAAGGGCCGTGGCACTATCCCGACGACCACATCACCGACATGCCGATGCGGCTGCTGGCGGCGGAAATCACCCGTGAAAAGCTGTTCTTGCAGCTTCATCAGGAACTGCCCTACGCCACCACGGTGGAAACCGAAGTGTGGGAGCAGTTCGACGACGGCTCGGTGAAGATTTCCCAAGTGATCTTCGTCCGCAAGGACAGCCAGAAGGCCATCGTGCTGGGCAAGGGCGGGACGCGCATCCGCGCGATCGGCGAGGCGGCGCGCCGCGAGCTGGAAGAGTTCATGGAGCAGCGCATTCACCTGAAGCTGTTCGTCAAGGTGCGCGAAGACTGGGAGGAAGACCCGGAGCGCTACGCCCCGTGGGGTCTCGACCACAAGGCGTAGCAGGGGGGACTATTTGGCTGATTTTATATTTGTTGTGCGGGGCGTCATAGTGACCCCCGCTGCCGTTATTTCTGTGAATGGATTAGCTTTATAAGTCAATTTTTGAGAGCTTTTCCTTTGTTGCCATTCAGGTGCGGAGGTGTCTTTAATTGATTCTTCTAAATGAATTCGATATGCTGATGCTTGCTCGGTTGAATATTCTTTTGCTTCAAAAAATTTTCTTGATGTTTTATGAAGCATTATTTCCCATAAAATATATTCTACAGGTATTTTTCTTTGTTTTGTAATTTCTATGGATGCATTAATCATCAGCCATTCGTAATCAGCGATTTCTCGGCTGATTGGGACGATCACCGCTTTTTCCGTTTCCGGTTCAGGGCTGAGGAAGCGAACGGCGTAGGCGCCGAAGGGACCAGCCTCCCGCCATCCATTGTCTTTTAAGAACGCGATCAGATCTTCCGAAGGCATTTCGGAAACTGCTTTCGCGGTGGCCGGGCTCATCGGCAGACTGTACATCAGATCCCTCCTGCGCGCCGAACTCACCAAGAAGCGCTTTCCGCCCGCGTCAGAACATCAACTATAGCGCTTTTATCGAAGATGTTTGACGGTGAAATACGCACGGCCGCGCTGTCCGCCTCCACCTCTGGCGCGCCGCGCAAATCTTTCCAGAAGCCGGCGCGCCGCAGCGCCGTTTTTTCCGCCGTGACGACGACCCATTCTTCCGGGTCTTCCGGCATGTCGTAAACCACTAACAAGGCCGGCATGACCGATGGTCGCCGCAGCAGATCATATACATATCGATCAAGCTGGAAGGAAAACAATGCGCCGCCGTTAATGCGGGAAAGGCGTGACGTCGCTTTGGCTTGAACGCGGATCATGAGGTGGGTTGCGCCGGTTATCGGCTTTATCAGCACGTCCACGCCGTCGCGCTGGGTCTTCACCTCCATCAACTCGCAACCGGCATGCGCGGCGACGGCGGTAAGATAGGCGATGGACAAGCGCTCTTTGACGTCATTATCGCCAGTGAAGATTATGTCCATCAAAGAGCGCCGGGAAAAAAGAAAATCTATTATCCATCGCTCGTTTGATAGAGAGCAGCCACCTGAAATGCAATCATTTCAATCCGCCTTTTCCGCTGGCCACGGCTCGGCGCCGGAGGCGAAGCGCAGCGCCCGGTTGATCGCTACCGGAACCACCGTGCCGTGGTCGGCGTATCGGGTTTCCTCAAACCGGGTCAGCGGTCCCGACGCCCGCCCGGCCTTCAACACCTCTGCCGCCGCCGCGGCGCCCTGGCGCATGTCGAGATGCTCCCGCGCGCCGACGATGACCAACGACCGCGCCAAGCCGGCCTTATCGCCGCTGGCGAAGGCGCGCAGGCCGTCCAACACCCGCTGATCGTCCCACCACGCCGACGGGCTGACGGCGATAACGTTCTGGAACGCCTCGGGCCGCGCCGCCAGGGCGTGCAGCGCCAGCAGCCCGCCCAGCGAATGGCCGAACAGGCTTTGCTTGCCGCGGTCAACCGGGGCCAGCTTCTCCACCAGCGGCTTGACCTCGGCTTCGATGAAGGCGAGGAAGCGGTCGGCTTCGCAACACGGCGGCTGGATCTTGAACGCCTCGATCAGCTTGGGCGGGCCGCCGTCGCGGGTCGGCGGGGTGAAGTCGCGGTAGCGCCGGTCGATGTCGAACGCTTCGCCTGCGTCATGGTCGATCCCCGCCACCACCATGGGAACCACGCCGGTGACGTCGGGGCGGCGGGACTGAAGCCGCGCCGCCGTCGCCAGCAGCGGGAAATAGCCGTTGGCGTCCAGCAGGTAGAGCACCGGGAATCCCTCCGGCGGCGGCTCCTGCTGCGGGATCGACAGATAGAGCCGGTAGCTTTGACCATCCGCCGCTTGAAGCGTCCGCACCGTCGCGCCTTGCAGGACGACAGGGGCGCCCCCGCTACTTTGCGCCGCGGCGGGTTGCGCCGCCGCGGCCAGCAAGAGGAGCGCCGCTCCCCAAAGCTGGTGAAGCATTTTCATGGCTGATTAAAAGCGGGTGGTGGCGGTGATGAAGTAGCGCCGGCCTTCTTCATTGAACTCGCTGGTGTTGGTGCGCTTCACTTCCTTGTCGGCGATGTTGATGACGCCGGCGGTCACGGTGACGTTGTCGGTCAGCTTGTAGGCGCCGCCGATGTCGAAGGTGGCGAAGCCGTCTTGCTTGATCTTGTTGACGCCGTTGGAAGGCACGCTGACGTATTGCGAACCGATGTAGGAAGCGGTGAAGAACGCGCTCCAGCGTTCGTCAATCTCCCAATCCACCGAAGCGTTGGCGGTGTGGCGCGAGCGGTAAACCAAGGGTAGGGAGGTCGAACCGCTGCGGTTGGTGGCGTCAAGATAGGTGTAGTTGGCCCGCACCATGACGCCGTTCGCCGGTTCAAAGAACAAATTGGCCTCGACGCCTTGGGTGCGCGCCTTGGCGATGTTCTGATATTCGAAAATCGGCCGTCCGTCCGGCAGATATCCCACGAAGTTGGAATAGCTGCGCGCCAGCGTGCGATTGGCGGTGCGGCTGGTGATGTCCACCATGTCCTTCAAATCATTGCGGAACAGGGTGAAGCCGCCGCCGTACTTGCCGAAGTCGGCGCTGAGGCCGATTTCTTTGGAGATGCTGGTTTCCGGCTTCAGGTCGGGATTGCCGATGATGTAGCACCCCACCGTGGCGCTGCCGCACGACACCGACCCCCAATTGGTGCTGGTTTGCAGCAGCGTCGGGGCTTTGAAGGCTTTCGACCAGCCGGTCTTCAAGGTGATCGCGTCGGTCAGGTGATAGACCAGATAGGCCCGCGGGCTGTTGTGGCCGCCGAACATTTCATGATGGTCGTAGCGGTTGCCGAAGGTCAGGCGCAGATCGTCGGTGATGACGATCTCGTCTTCGACGAACAATGAGTATTGGCTGACTTCTTCGGTGTCGGTGGCGCGATAGCTGGCGGTGCCGGGCAGGCCGACGATGGTGGAGGGGTCCTCCAGCGTGCTGCGGCGGACGTCGCCGCCGAAGCTCAGCGTCTGGCCCCACAGATTGACCGGAACCACCGCCTTGATGTCGGCGGCCTGGTTGGTCGAGGTGTTGGGGTTCTTCTGCCCGGAGATGTTGCCGTCAAGATTGCGGATACGGTCGCCGTACGCCTTGGCTTCAATTGAGCCGAAGTCGAAGCCGCCCTTGTAAGATACGCCGTAGGATTGGCGCAGAATGGTTTGGCTGTCGGCGTGCGAGCGTTCCGAGAAGCCGCCGTCCAGCGTGACGTCGGTGCGGGCGTCGGGCGACCACACCAATTCGCCGTTGATGTTGGCGTTGCGGCTGTCGTTGACGCCGGGTTGGCGGGTTCCGTTGGCGGCCGGCGGGTTCACGTCTTCATCACCCAGGCGGCGGTCATAGGCGCCGTAGATCTTGGCGCCCAGGGTCGGCGCGATCGGGCCGGCGGCGTAGAAGCCGGTCTTCCACGAATCGCCGGCGTTGCGGTCTTCCTGGAAGGTGTAGCCGCCGTTGACCGAGCCGATCCACTTGTCGCCCGGCTTCTTGGTGATGACGTTGACCACGCCGCCCACCGCGTCGGAGCCGTAGAGCGACGACATCGGCCCGCGCACCACTTCCACCCGTTCGATGGCGTCGCCGTTGACCCAGCCGGTGTCGTAGTCGTTGCCGCGGAACACCGACGTCGTGGTGTCGACCCGCTTGCCGTCCACCATCGACAGCACGTAATTGCTGTCGAAGCCGCGAATCTGAATATTGCGCAGATTGCCGGCGCGGCGCAGCGTCACGCCTTCGACACGGCTCAGCACTTCGGTCAGATCGCGCACCGGGCGCTTTTCAAACTCCTTGGAATCGATCACCGAAATGCTGGCCGGCGCGTCGCGCAAGGCGGTGGCGTGGCCGGAGGCGCTGACCACCACCGGACCCAGTTGCAGCGCGTCGCCGCCAACCACCGGGGCGACCGGCGTTTCCACCGTCACCGTCGTCGGGTTGACGAAACGGTAGGTCGCGCCGGAGCCGGCGGTCAGGCGTTTCAGCGCTTCTTCAGCGCTCATGCCGCCCGACAGCGCCGGCGCCGGGGCGGCCGCCGCCGCCTTGTCGGCATAGATCACCGACAGGCCGGTGACGCGGCCGAAATCCTCCAGCGCTTGGCCCAGCGGCTTAGCGGGAATAGCGAAGTTATAGGTTCCGGGGGCTTGCTTGGCGGCGGCCGGAGTCCCGGCTTTTTTGGCGCCGGCCTTGCTGGTTTCGGCCTTGCTGGTTTCTGCGGCGACGGCCGGCGCGGCGATGAAGCTCAGCGCGATCAAGGCGGAGGCGGTGGGGCCGAACAGGCGGCGGCGGGCGGCGGCGTAAGGCATCGGCAAAGCTTCCTTCGTTTCCGTCGCGGGAAAAGGGGACTATCCGCGACTGACTTTCGTTCTCGATTAGGAAACGGATGGAGCCCCGACCCTCCTCATGGCTTTTTTAAAAAATTTCACTTCAGCAGTATGACCTGTCCGGCGAGGTCGATGCGGCTCAGCCCTAGCGCGTCCGCCAACCCTTCCAGCGCCGCCGCCGGATCGTCGGCGGGCAGGCTGCCGCTCAGTCGGCGCTTGCCGATTTCATCCGACAACAGCACGATGCGGGCGGGGTGATAGCGGTTGATCTCTTCAACGATTTCCCGCACCGGCGCGTCGTCAAAGCTCAACCGGCCCTGACGCCACGCCGCGACGCTGCGCTCCGCCGCCTCGGGCGGCTTGGCGTTGTGGCGGTTGAAGCGCAGGCGGGTTCCAGGGGTGAGCGCTTGGGGAGAGCCGGCGGGCGGCGTCACTGAAACCGCGCCTTCCTCCACCGTCACCACCGCGGCGCAGTCGCCGAAACGGGCGACCTCAAAGCGCGTGCCGACGACGCGGATTTCGCCTTGCGCCGCCTTGACGATGAATGGCGCGCCGGTTTTCGCCACATCGAAGAACGCGCGGCCGCGGCGCAACACCACCTCGCGCCGCCCGGCGTCCATCACGACGTCGGCCGCGCTGTCGGCGTCGAGGATTATGGTTGAGCCGTCGGCCAGCGTCAGCATGCGGCGCTCGCCGATGGCGGTGGCGTGGTCGGCCA
>CALGOL010000022.1 GCA_937960755.1 uncultured Azospirillum sp. | reverse complement strand
TGGACGCCATTACGGTGGGCGTCGAACGCTTCGGCGACGCGCTGGTCGAAACCCACCAGTCGGCTCAGGCGCTGCGTATCGGCGAAGAGCGCCTGCGCACCATTCTGGCCTGCGCGCCGTTTCCCGTCATCATCGCCCGCATGTCGGACGGCGAGGTGCAGTATTTCAATTGGCAAGCGGAAATCCTATTCGGCTCGGAAGGCAGCCGTCTGACCCTGACCCGCGATTCGCGTTTTTTTGTCGACCCGACCGATTCCGACCGGCTGATGCGTGAAGTGGACGAAGAAGGCATCGCCCGCGAATTCGAAGCCCAGCTCAACGCCGCCGATGGTCAACAATTCTGGGCGCTGCTGTCGGCGGTGGTGATCCAGGACGGCGACGAGTCGACCATCATGATCGCGGTGAACGACATCACCCAGCGCAAGGCGTTCGAAGTGGAGACCGCCGCCGCCCGCCAGCGCGCGGAAGAAGCGCTGGCGGATTTGCGCCGCACCCAGGAAAACCTCATCCAAGCGGAAAAAATGGCGTCGCTGGGCAGCCTGGTGGCGGGGGTGGCGCACGAGGTCAATACGCCGGTCGGCTCCGCCCTGACCGGCATCACTTACCTGGGCGACCTGACCCGCGGCGTGGCGCAGCGCTTCCAGACCGGCGCCTTGAAAAAAGGCGACTTCACCGATTTCCTCGCCGCCGCCAACGAAGCCTGCACGCTGATCGAAGGCAATTTGCACCGCGCGGCCGAGTTGATCCAGAGCTTCAAGCAAACCGCGGTGGACCAGACCAGCGAAGAGCGCCGCCGCTTCGATCTGGCGTCTTACCTGCAAGACGTGTTCACCAGTCTGCACCCGCGGTTGCGCAAGGCCGGCCATACCGTGGTCTTCAACTGTCAGCCCGATTTGGTAATCGACAGCTACCCCGGCGCGCTGTTCCAGGTGCTGACCAATCTGACGATGAACGCGCTGACCCACGCCTTCACCGACGGCGTCGCCGGCCGGCTGGAGTTGTCGGCGGCGATGATCGCGCCGGGCGAGATTGAGATGCGCTTTTCCGACGACGGCCGCGGCGTGCCGCGGGCTTATCTCAATCGCATTTTCGATCCCTTCTTCACCACCAAACGCGGCAGCGGCGGCAGCGGCCTTGGCTTGCACATCGTCTACAATATCGTTCACAACACCTTGCGCGGATCAATCCGGGTGGAAAGCGAAGAGGGCAAGGGCGCAACATTCATCGTGCGCTTCCCCGCCGTTGCGCCGCCGGAAGACGCGACCGTGCAAGCGGCGTAACTCCGCCGCGCCTTTATCCATCACTTTGGATCAAACATGACCCAAGCTGACCAAGCCGCCGCCGCCCGCCTGCCGCGTCCCCTGGCCGTGTTGTATGATTGGGACAACACCTTGGCGGACAATTGGGGCGCCATCGTTGCGGCGATGAACCACACGCTGGCGACATTCGGCTTGCCGACCTGGGGCGACGACGAAGCGCGCCAGCGAATCAAAGCCTCGCTGCGCGACGCATTCCCCAAACTGTTCGGCGACGCTTGGCGAGACGCGCGAGAGGTCTATTACGCCCACTTCGCCGCCCACCACCTCGACCACCTGAAACCCACCAACGGCGCGGCGGCGCTGCTGGACGCGGTCGCCTCGGCTGGGGCTTATCAGGCGGTGGTGTCGAACAAGACTGGCCGCTATCTGCGGGCGGAAGTCGAAGCCCTTGGCTGGAGTAGCCGATTCGGCGCGATCATCGGCGCGAACGACGCGGTTCGCGACAAACCCGACCCGGCGCCCGTCACGATGGCGCTTGCTCCGGCAAATATTCAACCCCAAGAAAATGTCTGGTTTATCGGCGACAATGATATTGATATGCAATGCGCTCATCAGTCGGGGCTTACCGGGATATTGATCGCATCGCCTGAACATCGCCAAGCTGCGACGGCGACGGCGGCGGCGGAATTTCCGCCAACTGTAACCTTTTCGTCGTGCGCCGCGCTTTCTGTATTGGTGTCGCGATCATTCGCCCCTATATGATTGTTGCGCTGAGATCAGCCGGACGCCGTGGGTTCTCGTCGAGCCCCCGGCTTTTCGTATTTTGATGGGCTCTCACAAGGGTTAGGGTCCCAAGAACGCTCTGCAAAGGGGGCATGCGACGTGTCGGAAAAAAGTCAAAACGTGCAAGACGTGTTTTTGAACCACGTCCGCAAAAACAAGACCCCGGTCACCGTTTTTCTGGTGAACGGCGTCAAATTACAGGGAATTATTACGTGGTTTGATAACTTCTCTGTGTTGCTTAGGCGCGACGCCCACTCGCAGCTTGTCTACAAGCATGCGATCTCCACTGTCATGCCGGCGCATCCGATCCAGTTGTTCGATCCGCCGAAGGAAGGCGAAACTGTCTGACGAATCGGCCTCGGCCCTGCGCGCCCCGCAGAAAGAGCGCGGGCGCGCTCTGGTCGTCCATCCATACTTGCGTCGACGTCCAGGGGACGAGCCGGCGCGTTCGCCCGCCGCTTCGCTGGACGAAGCGATAGGCTTGGCGCGGGCTATCGACCTCGACGTTATCGGCGCCGAAGCTATTCAGCTTTCCCGTCCAAATCCCTCCGCTCTCCTGGGCAGCGGCGCCGTTGAGGCGCTGGCCGCCAAGGTGGAGGAAGGGGAGGCGACGTTGACGGTTGTCGACCACGCGCTGACGCCGGTGCAGCAACGCAATCTGGAACGGGCGCTGAAATGCAAGGTCATCGACCGCACCGGGCTTATTCTCGAGATCTTCGGCGCCCGCGCCCGGACACGGGAAGGTCAGTTGCAAGTTGAACTGGCGGCGTTGAGCTATCAGCGCTCGCGCCTCGTTCGCTCATGGACCCACCTTGAGCGTCAGCGCGGCGGCTTCGGCTTTTTGGGCGGCCCAGGCGAATCACAGCTTGAAATCGACCGCCGTCTGATCGGCGACCGCATCATCCGCATCAAGAAAGAGCTGGAGGAAGTGCGCCGCACCCGCGGTCTGCATCGCCGCGCCCGCGCCAAGGTTCCCTATCCGGTGGTGGCGCTGGTGGGCTACACCAACGCTGGCAAATCCACCCTGTTCAACCGGCTGGCCGGAGCGGACGTCTTCGCGAAAGATCTGCTGTTCGCCACCCTTGACCCGACCATGCGGCAAGTGACCTTGCCGTCTGGCCGCAAGGTGATCCTGTCCGACACGGTCGGCTTCATCGCCGATCTGCCCCATGATCTTGTCGCGGCGTTCCGCGCCACGCTGGAGGAAGTGGACGCCGCCGACATTATCTTGCATGTCCGCGACGTGTCGCACCCCGACAGTCAGGCGCAGGCCGCCGACGTCGCCAAGGTGCTGGGGGAGATGGATATCGATTGCGCCGCTGACCCGCGGGTGGTGGAGGTGCTGAATAAAATCGACCTGCTGCCGGAAGAAGAGCGCGAGGCGCTGCTGGTCGCTTGCGGTCGGGACGAACGGCGCATCGCCTTGTCGGCGGTGTCCGGTCAAGGCATCGACTCGCTTGACCGCATGCTTGACGCGCGCATGACGGCCAATCGGCAGATTTACGATTTATCCGTCACGCTATCCGACGGCGCGGCGCTGGCTTGGCTATACGCCCACGGCCAGGTTTTGCAGCGGGCGGACGAAGAAAGCGGCGTCGCGCTGCTGCGGGTCGCCGTTGATCCAGCCGATCTGGCGCGCTTTGAAAAGCGGTTTGGCGGAAAAATTATGGCGGAGCTATGAGGAAAGGCCCACATTGTAAAGCGGCCTTCCTTTGACACAGCGCAATATTCGCCATGCTTAATAGTCGCCGCCTATTGATCGCCGTTTTGACCGCCGGCGCCGCTTGCACGCTGATCGCGGCCCAGACCGGCGGCGCGCGCGC
>CALGOL010000021.1 GCA_937960755.1 uncultured Azospirillum sp. | reverse complement strand
GTTTCGCGCTGGCGCTGGCGTTTTTTGGCCGCGGCTTGCTGCGCCGCTGGGGGGCGTCGGCGTGACGCGCGGCGACATCCCGGTATCGGTCATTATCATGACGCGGGACGAGGCGGCGTGCCTGCCCGCTTGTCTCGCCGCCTTGACTCGCTTCGCCCAAGTGTTCGTCGTCGACTCCGCCAGCAGCGACGGCGCGGCTGACATCGCTCGCGCTTGGGCCCGCGACTGGGCCAGGGCCGGAAGCGTAGAGGTGGTCGATTTCTGCTGGAACGGCCGCTTGCCGAAGAAAAAGCAATGGTGCCTTGATAACCTGCCGTTCGCTTATCGCTGGGCGCTGTTCGTCGACGCCGACGAAGTCGTTACGGCCGAACTGGCGGACGAAATCGCCGCGCTTTTCACCGCCGGGCCGCCCGACAGAGCGGGATACTACATCACCGGCCGCCCGGTGTTTTTGGGGCGGGAACTGCGCTTCGGCTGGGCCAACCGAAAATTGGCGCTGATCGACCGGACCCGCGCCCGCTTTCCCGCCGTCGATGATCTTGACGTCGCTTGCATGTGGGAGGTGGAAGGGCATTTTCAGCCCCAATTGGCCGGGCAAGCCGGACGGTTGAAAGCGCATATGCTGCACGACGACCGCAAGCCGCTGGCGGCGTGGTTCATGCGCCACGCCCGCTACGCCCAATGGGAGGCGGCGCTAAGCGAGGACGGCCGGCTGGATCGTTTGGACGCGGCTGAACCTTGGGCGCGGCGCTGGGCCAAGCGGCTTTACCGCCGCCTGCCGCTGCGGCCTTTGGCTGTCTTTCTGGTCGCCTATGTGCTGCGGTTGGGTTTCCTCGACGGCGGAGCCGGGCTGACCCACGCCACGGCGCGGGCGGTCTATTGCTGGCAGGTGGCGGCGTGCCGCCGCGATCTGCGCCGCCGTCGAGAGGCGTACGGCGGGAAAGGTTGACTTCGTTCGTTATGGAAACATAATTAATATAATCAATCCGTGGGGGAAGCTTTACGTTTCCGTCGCAGGCCGTCAAAAACAGCGTCGAATGGGCGATCATGGCATTGATCTTGCCGCGCTTGGCCGAGCAGCCCAGGCTGCGCGTCGCTCAGGCGATCAAAGGCCTCGCCGCTAACGAATCCATTCGTCTGATGGCGCTAGCCGTCGCGCTCGGGCTGTTCGGCGGCTATCTGGCGCTGGGCTTTCGCGAAGCGGCCTCTCTGGTGCAATGGTTTTTGTTCGGCGAAGACGGCGAGCGGCTGATTTCCCGCGCGCGGGAATTGCCGTGGACCCACATCATCGCCGCCACCACTATCGGCGGCCTGCTGGTGGGGGTGTTGAACCATTTGTTTCTTGGCGGGCGGCGGCCGCAGGGCGTCGCCAACATTATTGAACGCGCGGCGCTTCACAACGGCGACATGGACCTGAAATCCGGGCTGGCGTCGGCCTTGTCGTCAGCGGTTTCGGTCGGTGTGGGAGCGTCGGTGGGGCGCGAGGGCGCGATTTTGCACCTCACCACCACGCTGGCCTCCAACTTACGCCGCGCACTGGGCTTGGCGGACGAACACGCGCTGACCTTGCTGGGCTGCGGCGTGGCGGCGGCGGTGGCGGCCAGTTTCAACGCGCCCATCGCCGGGGTGTTTTTCGCGCTGGAGGTGGTGATCGGCCATTACGGCTTGCGGGCGTTTTCCCCCATCGTCATATCGTCGGTGGTGGGAACGATGATAACCCGCGTCCATTACGGCGATTTTCCCGCTTTCGTCCTGCCGTCTTATCAGATTGCGACATTCTGGGAGTTCCCCGCGCTGCTGCTGTTGGGGGTGGTGATCGGCTTGTCGGCCATCGCCTTCATGGCCGCCATCTTCTACGCCGAAGACACGTTTGATCGCTCGCGGGTTCCGCCGCTGTTGCGGCCGGCGCTGGGCGGGCTGGCGATCGGGATCGTCGCCGTGTGGTTCCCGGAAATCTTGTCGGTGGGGTACGAAGCGACCGACGCGGCGCTGAATGACGAGCTGGCCTTTCACATGCTGATTTTGCTGGCCGGGCTGAAGGCGGCGGCGACCGCCGCTTGCATTGGCGCGCGTTTCGGCGGCGGGGTGTTTGCGCCGTCGCTGTTCATCGGCGCGATGATCGGCGGCGCTTTCGGCATGGTCGCCGCGGCGGCGGCCCCGCAGGTGGGGGCGGAGCCGGGGCTTT
>CALGOL010000020.1 GCA_937960755.1 uncultured Azospirillum sp. | reverse complement strand
TGATGGCGGCCGAACTGGCGGCGGCGGCGAGCAGCGCGCGGCGGGAGATCATGGCGTCTGGCCTTTCTTCAGCATGTCCACCAGCAACAAGGCTTCGTCGCGGCTGAGCAGCGGCCGCCAAGGCGGCATCGGCGTGCCGGGCACGCCGTCAAGGATGACGTCGGCCAGGGCGTCGCGGTCTTTGGCGGCCAGGGCTTCCGGCAGCAGCGGCGCGCCCAATCCGCCCTTTAAGGTCATGCCGTGGCATGAGCCGCAGTCGTGGACCAAAAGCCGCTGCAATTCGGCTTTGCGGGGGGCGGGAATGTCCGCCGCCAGCCCGAGCGCCGGCGCCGTTGCGAACAGAACGGCCAGCGCCCCTAGGGCGGCGCGCTTACGCATCGTAAATCCGTCCGCGCCACGCCAATTGCGGGGCGAGCCCGGCGACATGGCCGACGATGGTCAGGCTGGGGGTAGGGAGTTGCGCGCCCTGCGCCTTTTCCGGCAAGTCGCCGAGCGTACAGAGCAAAGCGACCTGACCATCGGTGGAGCCGCCGGAGACCACGGCGGCGGGCAGGTCGGCGGGCATGCCGGCGGCGACTAGCCGGTCGCGGATTTCGCCCAGATTGGCCAGCGCCATATAGAACACCAGCGTGGTTTGCGGGTCGGCGAGGCTGGCCCAATTAAGGTCGAGGGACTGGTCGGCGCGGCAATGACCGGTGACGAAACGCACGCCGGTGGCGAGGCCGCGGTGGGTGAGCGGAATGCCGGCGTAGGCGCCGCAGCCGCAAGCGGCGGTGACGCCGGGGACGATTTCATACTCGACGCCGGCGGCGGCCAGCGCTAGCGCTTCTTCACTGCCGCGGCCGAAGACGAAGGGATCGCCCCCCTTCAGCCGCAGCACGCGCCGGCCTTCCAGCCCCAGCCGGACCAGCAGCGCGTTGATTTCGTCTTGCGGCAGGGTGTGGCGGTTGGTGGATTTGCCGACGAAGACGCGCTCGGCGCCTTCGGGCAACAGGTCGAGCACGCCGTCGCCCACCAGCCGGTCGTAGACCACGACCTCGGCGGTTTGCAGCAGCCGCAAGGCTTTGACGGTCAACAGGTCCGGGTCGCCCGGCCCGGCGCCGGTGAGATAAACTTTGCCGCTTGTCATCGCGCCGCCCTACTCCTGCTTTCGCATGTTGTTGGGCGAAGCATCGGCCTGTTGGGCTGGCGGGCTCCTTGACTTTCATCAGGTGAAAAGTTCGGCTTGATGCCGGATGGTGAGAGATATACGTTTTTAATACGTATATCTAAGGAGAGCCGCCATGTTGGTCGCCAGATGGGGCAACAGCCTCGCGGTTCGTCTTCCCGCCGCGGTGGTTGAGGCGCTGGAATTGAAGGAAGGCGACGAGATCGAAATCCACGTCGCCGACAGCCGCGAATTTGGCGTCGCCCGCAAACCCGGCCGCGACGAATTGCTGGCCCGGTTGCGCGCGTTTCGCGGACGCCTGCCTGCCGATTTCAAATTCGACCGGGACGAGGCGAATGCCCGGTAACTTCATTGACACCAACGTGCTGATCTACCTAGCGTCGAGCGATCCGGCGAAGGCGGAGCGGGCGGAGGAAATCGTCGGCGGGGGCGGCGTCGTCAGCGTCCAAGTGCTGAATGAGCTCGCCAATGTCGCGCGCCGTAAGATGCGGATGTCGTGGCCGGAAATGCGGGCCTTCACGTCGACCATCAGCGCTTTGCTGACCGTTCATGCGGTCACCGTCGAGATGCATGAGACCGGGCTGGCGCTGGCCGAGCGCTACACGCTGTCGATTTATGACTCTATGATTGTCGCCGCGGCCTTGCACGCCGATTGCGATACGCTGTGGTCCGAGGACATGCAGCACGGCATGGTGATTGACGGTCGTCTGCGGATTTTCAATCCATTCCACGTTGCGCTGTAACTTTTTTGGCGTTTTTTATTCAATATCGGGAACGAAGATGGTTGACGATAAATACTATTTATATGTCGCGGAGGCGCCGCGGCCGGGCGGCGGCTGATCCCGCCATCAATCCGACGCCAAAGCGACGACGGGGTCGAGGTCGGCGGCCTTGCGCGCCGGCAACCAGCCGAACAGAACGCCGGTGGCGAAGGCGCTGCCGAACGCCAGTATTATGGGTTCCGGCGTCACCAGCACCGCGCGGCCGAAAAAGGCGAAGGCCCACGACGCCCCCAACCCCAAGCCAACCCCCAGCAAGCCGCCCAGCGAACAAATCGCCAGCGCCTCGCCGTTGAACTGCAACATGATGTTGGCGCGTCTGGCGCCCGTCGCCATGCGCACGCCGATTTCCCGCGTCCGCTCGGTGACGCTCACTAGCATGATGTTCATCACCCCGACGCCGCCCACCAGCAGCGCAATCGCCGCCACCGAGCCCAACAGGATGGTCAGGGTGTTCTGCGTCTCGGTCGCCGTCGCCAGCAACGACGCCATGTTGCGGATCTGGAAATCCTCCTTCATGTGGCGGGCCAGCAGCAGGCTGCGGATATCGGCTTCGAGCGCGTCGATCACCTGCGGGCTGGCCGCCTTGACGGTGATGGTTTTGACGTGGCGCTGGCCGAACAGCCGGGAGACCCCGGTGGTGATCGGCGTGAAGGCGACGTCGTCCTGGTCGGAGCCCATGGGAGAGGCGCCGCGCACGCTCATCACGCCGATGACCTGAAACAGGATGTTGTTAATCATCACATGTTCGCCGACCGGATCGCGGCCGTCGGGGAACAGCGCCTTGACCACCGTCGTCCCCAGCACCGTGACGGGCGCGTAAGAGCGCACCTCCTCCGCGCCGAAGAACACCCCCGATTGCACCGCCCAATCCCGCACCTGGGGAAAATCGGCACCCACCGCGTTGACCTGGGTCAGCACGTCAAAGCCTTCGCGGCGCAAGGTGACGCTGCCGTTGTATTCCGGCGCCACCGCGGCGACGCCGGGCAG
>CALGOL010000019.1 GCA_937960755.1 uncultured Azospirillum sp. | reverse complement strand
AGACGGGCGCGCCAGGCGTCGGGGATGGGCAAGTCGGTCATCGCGCGCCGCGGGTCATGGGCGGGTCGCCGCCGCCAGCAAAGCCGCCTCGATCAACTCGCCGATCTGGCGCAAGAACACCGTACCCATGCCAGGATGGAAGCGGTTCGGATCGCCGCTGCCGATTCCGAGCAGTCCGGCGCTGCCGAACGGCAACACCACCGCCGAGGCGACTTCGCCAGCGAGGTCGCCGAACAGGAAGTCCAGCTTGTCGGCACGCAATCGCCCGCACAACGGCTCGTGCTTGTGGCGTAGATCCGCAAACAGCGACAGTGACTCTTCGGCAGAATCGACCTCGATCAACCAAGGCTCGTCGAGCATGAGTCGCGGCAGTCCGGTCAGGCACACGCGCACCAGATCGGTGTGAAAGTCCTCGCGCAGACTCGCGGCGATCGCCAGCACGGTGTCGCGGAAGGTCGCCGCACGCAGCAGCCGCAGCGACAACTGGTGCACGCGACCGACCAGCGTCTGGTTCTCTTCGGCGACCGTCACCAGATCGCGCAGGCGTGTGCTCAGCGAACGGTTCTTCTCGCGCAGTACCTCCAACTGGTAGTTGGTCAGCGAAGTTGCCGCACCGGCCTCGCGCGGCATCACCAATGCCAGCGCAAGGTCCGGGTAATCGGACAGGAAACCGGGGTGGCGCCGCAGGTAGCCGGCGATGTGGTCGGGATTCATGTCGAGGTAATCGGTCACGGATAGAACTCCCCATCGAAAACGAAGGTGGCCGGCCCGGCCAGGAATACAGCTTGCTTGTCGCCAGCCCAACGCACGCGCAGACGGCCCCCGGGAAGGTCGATGGCAACCGCAGCATCGACCTGATCGGTGATGCGCAGCGCCACCATCGCCGCACACGCACCGCTGCCGCAGGTCAGCGTCTCGCCGACGCCGCGTTCCCACACCCGCATGCGCAAGGCGTCGGGTCCGGTCAGGTGGACGAACTCGACATTCGTGCGCGCCGGGAACATCGGGTGATGCTCAAACACCGGGCCGACCTCGTGCAGCGGCACGGCTTCGGCGTCGTCGACGAAGAACACCGCATGGGGGTTGCCCATGCCGACCGCCGTAGGCCCGGATATTCCCGCTATGGCGACGTTTTCGAGGCGTAAAGTGTCGGCGGGTTCGGCCAGCGGCACGTCGCGCCAGTCCAGCAGCGCCGGCCCCATATCCACCGTCACCAAGCCGTCGTCGGCGCGATAGGCGCGCAGCAAGCCGGCGGCGGTTTCGAATGCGGTTTCGGTTGCGCCGCTTTCTTCCATCAACAGCCGGCCGACGCAGCGCGAGGCGTTGCCGCAAGCGCCGACTTCGCCGCCGTCGGCGTTGAAGATGCGCATGAAGGCGGCGGCGTCCGGCCGCTTGGTCGGCTCAATGACGATGAACTGGTCGCAGCCGACCCCGGTGCGGCGGTTGGAAATCGCCCGCACTTCTTGCGCCGGCGGGGCGTAAGCCTGCTTCCGCGCGTCGATCACCACGAAATCGTTGCCGAGTCCGTGCATTTTCAAAAAAGCTCTGCTCATGGCCGCCATATATAGGCTGTTGCTGGAAACGGCGCAACATGGGGGCTTGAGCGACGCCTCCACTTTCTTTTCTGATCTAAAAATCAGTATAAAATTGAGATGAAGGAGTTATCTTGCGCTTATAAGGTATTGGTGAAGTTTTGCTCGCGCATCATATCCGCCATTGTTCACGTTAACGCTAAATTGTGGCGTTACAGCGTCTCCGTTCGGCGTCACATGGACGGCGACTAAGAATTGGATTGGATGTTTATCCTTTATTTTCCACTGCAAACCACCGCCTCCCATTGGATATTGTATCGCAGGCGGTAAATTGCTATGTTTAATTACAGGTATTACTTTGGCTAGCCGCTGACTTCCTGTAAGTTCTATATTATTGAGTGCCTTAATTTGCAGATTTTTATATCCTTTTTCCCCATATTCATCTAAAATTTTCTGATGTACCGATGGCCGAGCCCTGTCTTCTTCCAGGCTCATTTGAGGTTTTCCCTCGCGCCCGCCAGATCGTAGCGTTGTTCCGGCGAACTCGAACGCCTGTGGGGAAGGCTTTTCAATTGCTAACAACACTGCAAAACCTTGGGAAAGCCGCCAGCGAGCATACCCAAGGGCTGCGCAAGTTTGAACAGGATCGCTCGGTATAATCCATTGTAATGTTGTTACGTCTCCAGATATTAAAATTCTAGATCCAAGACTTGGTAAGGTGTGTACCAATGTAACCTCCTTCTAACTGCAAGTATACAATTGTATGAACAGAATCGCGATCACGATATTTATTTAAATATGATACAAAAAAGATAAAAACAATGATTTTATGTTAGATTTAACGAAGCTGACATGACGCAGCTATGCGGAGTTGAAGGCCACAACTTCATTTGAGAAGAATGAGCGCAAAGCGTGCGATAACAGCGCCGCCACGGCGCCGCAGCAAAGCGCTTGCGTTACGGATGATTTGTCCCAGATAGTTGACGTTGTCAGCAATCGCTCAGATGGTGGAACTTTTCCATGACCGCGCCGGCCTCCGCTCGCTTCACCTTGCTTCCCAACCGCGGCGTTATCGCTATCGGCGGCGAAGACCGGGTCACGTACCTGCAAGGCTTGGTCTCCAACGACGTGCGGCTGGCGGCGCCGGACAAGGCGATCTACACATGGCTGATGACGCCGCAAGGCAAGTACCTGTTTGACTTCTTTATTTACGAGACGGGCGACGCGCTGTTGCTGGATGTGGAGGCCGACCGTTTCGACGACCTGATGCGTAAACTGAAAATGTACAAGCTGCGCGCCAAGATTACGCTGGAGAACGCCAGCGACCGTTTCGCCGTCGCGGCGATTTATGGCGAGGGCGCGGATGCGGCGGCGGGACTGGCGGCGGGGTCGGAGCGCGGCGGCG
>CALGOL010000018.1 GCA_937960755.1 uncultured Azospirillum sp. | reverse complement strand
CCGGGGGTCGCCGCCGCCGGCTTGGCCGGAGCCGCCAGAACGGCGCCGGTCGGGGCCGTCGCAACAAGAGCCGTCAAGCCGACCGCCGACAGGGCCGCGCCAAAACCACGCCAATACGCCATCCCTAAACGCTCCCCGCTCCGGCCGCGCCGCTGAAATACGTTTCCTTATCGGAAATCCGGTTCCATATAAGGCGGCTGCCCGAGGCTTGTAAACCCGCCTGTCCTTCTGCGACGCCGCTTGCACCCGCGACAAATCCCGCCAAATAATGGTTCAGCTGAACCAACCTGCTGACCGGAGCGCAAAAAAAGGTGAAAAAGATCGACGCCCTGGCGGCATGGAAGGGACTGGCCAACTGCCAGGGGTGCGGCATTCGCGATATGGCGCTGTTCGCCGACCTGCGACAGGACGACTTCACGCTCATTCACCAGCCGATCGACGAGTTGCAGTTCGCAGCGGGCGGAACCCTTTATCACATCGGCGACGCGCCGGAGGCGGTCTTCACCATCCGCAGCGGCCTGGTGAAGCTTGAGCAATACCTGCCGACCGGCGGGCGGCGCATCGTCCGCCTGCTGCGCCCCGGCGACACCGCGGGACTGGAGGCGGTGCTGGGGCAACCTTACGCCCACACCGCGGTGGTGCTGCGTCCGGCGCTGACTTGCCGGATCCCCAAGGCGGTGATCGATCGGCTGTCGGCGGAAACCCCGCGGCTGCAAAAACAATTAATGACCCGTTGGTCGCAGGCGGTGGCGCGCGCCGACGCTTTTCTGGTGGAGCTTGGCACCGGCAGCGCCCGCGCCCGCGTCGCCCGCCTGTTGCTGACGCTGGTGGGCGACGATCCCGCGGGATGCTGCGATCTGTTCGGCCGGGAGGACATGGGCGCCATGCTGGGGGTAACGACCGAGACATCGAGCCGCACGGTGGCGGAGTTCAAACGGCAAAAAATCATCGAAGAACTGTCGCCCAACCGCTTCCGCTGCGACGTCGCCGCCTTGCAGGCGGTGGCGGAGGAGCTTTAAGCCGTCTTCCGCGCGACGACGATCACCCCTTCCACCGGCTTGCCGCTCTCCAGCCGCAGCGCGCCGCGCGTCGCCTGCGTCGGGGCGAATCCGCTGTTTTTCAGCGCCTGCATGACCGCCGCCTCGTCATGGGCGTAGCGGCCATGGGCTTGCAGCGTGTAGCCGCGGCCGGCTTGCGGCGACGCCCACCGCTCCACCGAAAAGGCCAACACCCCCGCCGGGCGCAAAGCGCCGCGCGCCGCTTCCAACGCCGCCGCTAGTTCGCCGAAATAGCAAAGCACGTCGGCGGCGACGATCAGATCATAAGCGCCGGGATGCGCCCGCAAATAAGCGGTAAGTTCATCGGCGCGCAGCGCGTCGTAGAGCCCGCGCCGCTGCGCGCGCGCCAGCATTCCTTCCGAAAGGTCGACGCCGTCCAACCG
>CALGOL010000017.1 GCA_937960755.1 uncultured Azospirillum sp. | reverse complement strand
CGGTGAAGACGTTCTTGAACTGCACCATCCCGGCGTTGGTGAACATCAGCGTCGGATCGTTACGCGGCACCAGCGGCGACGAATCGACGACCTGATGGCCGTTCTTGCCGAAATAGTTCAAGAACGCGGCGCGGATGTCGTTGGCGGTCTGCATGGCTGGTCACCCGATTATCATCATCAAGAGCTGACGCCCGGCGCGCGTGCCGCCGGAACAGGCGCTTTTAACCTTTGCCGCGCGCGGAGTCCACAGCGCGCGTCGCGGCGGCGAGCGTCATTTCGCTTGTTGCAATGCAACGAAAGTGGGTTTGTTTATCCCGCCGTCACGAAATTAACTTACACATTATGAACATAGAATATTGCGCGGCAGGAAAAACCTTGCGTATGACGCAGAAATAGGCAGATTTGAATAATATTTTATAAAGTATCTGCTTAGGGCTTGAAATTAGCCTATACTTTGCTAGTCATATATTCAGAAACGTAGCCGGGCGACCGATCAAGCGCCCTAAGAAAATAAAATGCTGATAAACTAGACTTTTCGATATCGGGAGTAAGAAAGTATGCGTGACAACGGCCCGGTGACAAATCGCGAAATAGAAATGGGTGAAGACGACGTGCTCGTCTCAAAAACCGACACGGGCGGACGCATTACTTTTGGCAATGAGGCTTTCGTAAAAATAAGCGGCTATGCGCGGGACGAGCTTATGGGTGCGCCGCACAATATGGTGCGGCACCGCGACATGCCGAAAGAGGCGTTCGCCAATCTTTGGGCGACCATCAAGGCCGGGCGACCCTGGGAAGGCTTGGTCAAAAACCGCGCCAAGAACGGCGATCACTATTGGGTGCGGGCCAACGCCACGCCGATTATCGAGAACGGCCAGACGACGGGCTACATCTCCATTCGCTCCAAGCCGACCAAAGAGGAAACCGTCAGAGCCGACCGGATTTACGCCGACATTCGCGAAGGCCGCGCCAAGGGAATCGGCCTTGATGACGGCGAAGTGGTGGAGACCGGCGTCGCCGCGTCGCTGAAGCGCTTCGCGCGCTCGATCCGTGGCCAGTTGATCGGCGCTTTCGCGGTGGTGATGGTTTTAATGGCGATGCTGGGGGCGGACGGCGTCAGCGGCCTGCGCGCCGTTAACGACAGTCTGCGCGAAGTATACGCTGGTCGCGTCGTACCGCTGCAACAGCTGAAGCAGGTTTCCGACGACTACGCCGTGTTTGTGGTCGACGCCTCGCACAAAGTGCGCAACGGCAATTTTACCTGGGAACAGGGGCTGGAGTCGGTGCAAAGCGCCACCAAGCGCATTCACGAAACATGGGACGTTTATCTCGCCGCCTCCCTATCGCCGGAAGAAAAACGCCTTGCGGAGCAAGCCAAGGCGCTAATGGTCCCGGCCGACGCCGCGGTCGACGAGTTGACCGGCATTCTGAAGGCGCGCAACGCCGCGGCGCTCGACGCCTTTGTCAAAACCAAGCTCTATCAGATCATCGACCCGCTGACTGAGAAGGTGGGCGAATTGGTCAATCTGCAACTCAGCTTGGCGAAAACGACGACGGAAGATGCGCTTAGCCATTTTGACGTGCATATCATTGAAACTGTTGTAACCATTGCAGTCACCATTGCGGTCGTCATCGCACTGAACTGGTGGCTGGCGGTATGCATCCGCCGCCCCATCGAGCGCCTGGAAGGGCACTTCAACGAAATTGGCGCCGGCAACCATAAGCACCGCATCGAGACGCCAGCGGTATCCGAGTTCCGCCGGGTGTCCGCGCAGTTGCGCGGCCTGCAAGCCCGCATTCGCTACAGCATTCTGGAAAAGGCCGACCTTGACGAGCAGGCCAACCTCGCCCGCGTCGCCGCGCTCAACGCCATGGCCGACACGGTGGAGCGCGAAGCCGGCCGCGCCGTCGAGCAGGTCGCCGCCCGCACCGGGCAGATGGCGCACAACGCCGAAGACATGGCCCACGCCGCCAGCGACGTGACGGTCAATTCGCAAAGCGTGGCGGCGGCCTCTGAACAGGCGCTGGCCAACGCCCAGACGGTGGCGGCGGCGACCGAAGAACTGGCCGCCTCCATTCGCGAGATCTCGGCGCAAATCGCCCAGTCCACCTCGGTGATCCGCAAGGCGGTGGAATGCGGCGACACGGCGCAAACCACCATCCGTTCATTGTCCGACGCGGTGGGCCGGATCGGCGAAGTGGTGACGCTGATCCAAGAAATTGCCGGTCAAACCAATCTGCTGGCGCTCAACGCCACCATCGAAGCGGCCCGCGCGGGCGAAGCCGGCAAAGGCTTCGCCGTGGTGGCGGGCGAAGTGAAGAACCTCGCCAGCCAGACCGCTCGGTCCACGGAAGAAATCACCCGGCAAATCTCCGATATTCAGGCCGCGACCGGGCAAGCGGTGGCCGCGGTGGCGCAAATCGGCGAAACCATTTCCGATATCGACCACATCTCGTCGTCCATCGCCGCGGCGATGGAGGAACAGGCGGCGGCGACCCAGGAAATCAGCCGCAACGTGGTGGAGACCACCACCGCCTCCAAGGAAGTGTCGGCCCGCATCGCCGACGTGTCGCTAATCGCCGATCAGACCGGCGCCAAGGCGCAGGAAGTGCGCGAAGAAGTCACCCGCGTCAACGTGGCGGTCGAGGAGCTGCGCCGCGTGCTGGTGCGCGTGGTGCGCACCTCGTCCACCGACGCCGACCGCCGCGCCGCGCCGCGCTATCAATTGCGTGAGGCCGCTGAAATTGAAATCGGCAGCCGCCGCATCGCTGTGGTGGTGGAAAACATGTCGTTGGGCGGCGCCAAGCTGACCAATCTCAACGGGTCATTGCCCACCGGCGGCCGCGGCACGCTGGTGATGAGCAACCGCAACCTGCGGGCGCCATTCGAGACGCTGACCGGCGGCGACAGCGAAGCCAACATAAAGTTGGATCAAATGGTTGTGGAAACATCGGATTTCCGTCGCGCGTTCGACGCCATGGTCCAGGGCCGGGCGATCGCCGACAAGGCGGCGTAAATCCGACAAGAGGCCGGGGGGTGATGGTTCAGCCCCCCGTTCCCGCCACCCGGCGGATGGCGAAATTGGATTGAATCCGCGCCACCCCCGGCAGTTTCGACAAGTGTTCGGCGTGGACGCGCTCATAATCCGCCGCGTCCGCCACCTCGACCCGCAGCAAATAATCCGCCATGCCGGTCATCAGGTAGCATTCGGCGATTTCCGGCAACCGGCGCGCCGCCGCTTCAAAACGACGAAAATACTCCTCCGTCTGTCGCTCCAAGGTGATCTGCACGATCACCACGCTCCGCCGCGACCGGTCGTCGGGATCGTCGATGATCGCGGCGTAGCCGCGAATCACCCCTGACTGCTCCAGCAGACGCAATCGGCGCAGACAAGCCGACTGCGACAGCCCCGCCGCTTCGGCTAATTTGGCGTTGCTCATCCGCCCGTCGACGCGCAGCAGGCGCACGATGCGCCGGTCGATGTCGTCCATTCCGCCTCTGTGCGCAATTTTCCGCCAAAACTTCGCATAAGCCGCCAAAACTCTGCCTTTTCTCCGAATAATCTGCAAGCCTTTGCATATTCATTCGCAGATGTTTGCGCGTACCATCAGCGCCGCAGCGTTGGCGGCGGCATTGGCGAAGCGGCATCGGCGAACAAAAGGCGGGCGAACATGAAAACGGTGGTGTTGGGCGGCGGCGTGATCGGCGTGACCACGGCTTATCAACTGGCCTTGGCGGGGCATGAGGTCGAGGTGATCGAGCGTCAGCCCGGCCCGGCGCTGGAAACCAGTTACGCCAACGCCGGCGAGATTTCCCCCGGCTATTCGTCGCCCTGGGCCGCCCCCGGCGTACCGTTGAAAGCGATCAAATGGCTGGCGATGCGCCACGCCCCCTTGGCGATTCGCCTGCGTTTTGATGTCGCCATGCTGCGTTGGGGCGCCGCCATGCTGGCGAACTGCACCGCCAAGCGCTACGCCGTCAACAAGTCGCGCATGGTGCGGCTGGCGGAATACTCCCGCGACTGCATGGCGGAACTGCGCGCCCAGACCGGCATTCGCTATGACGAGCGCATGCAAGGCACCTTGCAGTTGTTCCGCAACGCCAAGCAGGTGGCGGACGCCGCCAAGGACGTCGCGGTGCTGCGGGAAGCCGGCGTCGCTTTTGAGGAATTGGACGTGGCGGGCTGTGTGGCGGCCGAGCCGGCGTTGGCCCAGGCGCGCGACCGCATCGCTGGCGGTTTGCGTCTGCCAGGGGACGAAACCGGCGATTGTCGGCTGTTCACCGAGCGGCTGGCGGCGCTGGCGGCGGAAAAGGGCGTGAAATTTCGTTACGGCGCCCGCATCGACCGGCTGAACGCCGCCGCCCCCGGCCGCATCGACAGCGTGACGGTGGACGGCGCGGCGCTGATCGCCGACGCCTACGTGCTGGCTTTGGGGAGCTATTCGCCGCTGGCGCTGCGGCCGTTGGGTGTTAGCCTGCCGGTCTATCCGGTGAAGGGCTATTCGCTCACCCTGCCCATCGTCGATGAAAGCCTGGCCCCGGTGTCGACGGTGCTGGACGAAACGTTCAAAGTGGCGACCACCCGGCTGGGCGACCGCATCCGCGTCGGCGGCACCGCCGAACTGGCCGGTTACGATTTGACCTTGCGGGAAAGCCGGCGCGCCACGCTGCTGCGCTCGGCCGGCGAATTGTTCCCCGGCGGCGACGAGAGCCGCGCCGAGTTCTGGTGCGGCCTGCGGCCGATGACGCCGGACGGCACGCCGGTGGTCGGGCCGACGCCCTATCGCAATCTGTTCCTCAACACCGGCCATGGCACGCTGGGATGGACCATGGCTTGCGGGTCGGCCCGCGTGCTGGCCGACCTTATCAGCGGCCGTCAACCCGATATTGACATGGACGGGCTGACCCTGGCCCGCTACGTCTGAGCAACGATAACCCGTCATCAACAGGAGCATTGAAAAGCGATGTCCGACGCCAAACTGACCGTGGTCCACAGCGACGCCGCCCCCAAGGCCATCGGCCCCTACTCCCAAGCCGTCGCCTTCGGCGATCTGCTGTTCACCTCGGGTCAGATCCCGCTGACCGCGGCGGGCGATTTCGTCGACGCCGGCATTGAAGAGCAGACCGAACAGGTCATCGCCAATCTGAAAGCCGTGCTGGCGGCGTCGGGCGCCACGCTGAACGACGTCATCAAGTCCACCGTTTTCCTCAGCGATATGAACAACTTCGTCGCCTTCAACGGCGTCTACGAAAAGCACTTCGCCGACCACCGCCCGGCGCGCAGCACGGTGCAGGTCGCCCGCCTGCCGCGGGATTCCAAGGTGGAGATCGAAGTGGTGGCGCGCATCCCGCGCGGCTAAGGCTAAACGACCTTGATCGCCCCCCCTGTCACCCCGGCGAAGGCCGGGGTCCAGGACAATTCGAATACGTTGCTGAAGCGCTCTGGATTCCGGCCTTCGCCGGAATGACGGTCCTTGGTTATGGCGTTTGCAGTCAGGAGCAGACTTTAAGGGTCAAGGCGGCGTCGGCCACGCCGCCCGCCCATTGAGATAAGCGCCGGCAGTCGCCGCCATCGGAGGCGTTCACGGCCGCGCAAATCATATGCTCCGCCGTATAGGCCGACGCCGCCAAGGTGACGGCCGGGAGCGGCGGCGCGTCGGGCGCCCAGGTCCACCAACCGTCAATCAAGCGGGCGTCTGGGCCGGGCTCCATCCCGGCGCCCGCCCCTTTGACTTGCGCCTGATCCAGCCGCAACAGGCCGCCGGACGCTTGGCGCCAGACCTCCCGCCATTCGACCTTTTCCACCGAATGGGTCCAGCGCAGTTCCCAGGCGTCGCCGGGGACCACGCCCAACAGCGCGCCCCCCAACGCCGCGTAAAGACACAAGCTCACGCCGTCGCCGCCCGGCGCAGCTTCAGCCATTGCCAGCCGAACAGCGCCAGGGTCATGGCGAAGCCGACTTCGTCGGTGATCGGCAGCGCCATGATGAACATGCCGGCCGCCAGCGCCGCCCAGATCCGCTCGGCCCAGTTCAGCCGAACCATGAAGAAGCCGATCACCGCAGCGCCCCAGACCATCATCGCCAGCAACGCCTTGACGACGATGTAAGCGACGGCGAATGGATCGTCGGTTTGCAGCAGCAAAGCCGGATCGTAAACCGCCATGAACGGCACGACATAACCGGCTGTGGCGATGAGCGTCGCCAAAAAGCCGATGCGCATATGGCTTTCCTTGGCGATGGAGGAGGCGGCCAAGGCCGCCAACGCCACCGGCGGGGTCAGATCCGCCATAATGCCGAAGTAAAAGCAGAACATGTGCGACGCGATCAGCGGCACGCCCATTTGCAGCAAGGCCGGCGCGGCGATGGACGAGGTGACGATGTAATTGGCCGTGGTCGGCAAGCCGGTGCCCAGCACCAGACACGCCAGCATGGTCAAAAACAGCGCCATCAACAGGTTGCCGCCCGACAGCGACACGATGGCCCCGGCGATGGACGACGCCAAGCCGGTCAGCGTCAAGACGCCGATCAGCACGCCGACCAAAGCGCACGCCACCCCCACCGCCAGGGCGTTTTTCGCCCCGTCGGCGAGGCTTTGCACGCACAGCGCCAAGGTCGCCCGGCCGCCGCGGGAAAACAGCGACGGGATAATTAACAAGGCGATCAGACCGAACGCCGCCTGCTCGGTGCGCAGGCCCATACGCCACAGCACCGACGCCGCCAAGCCCACCGCCAGCCAAAACACGATGCGCAGCATGGTTCCGCGCAAGTTTCCCGCCAATTCGGCGCCCAGAATCAGGCAGACGGTGGCGGCCAGCCCCATCACCCCGGCGAACAGCGGGGTGAAGCCGGAAAACAGCAGATAAACCAACGCCGCCAGCGGCAACACCAAATGCCAGCCATGGACCAGCGCCCGCCAGGCGCTGGGGCATTCCTCCGCCGGCAGGCCGACCAGCCCGCGCTTGTCCGCCTCCAGATGCACCATCCAGAAAGCGGCGGCGAAGTACAGCATGGCGGGAATCGCCGCCGCGACGGCGATGTCGGCGTACGGCACGCCGATGGTTTCCGCCATGATGAAGGCGGCGGCCCCCATCACCGGCGGCATCAACTGCCCGCCCATGCTGGCGGTCGCCTCCACCGCGCCCGCAAAAGCCGGGCGATAGCCGAAGCGGGTCATCAAGGGAATGGTGAACTGCCCGGTGGTCAGCACGTTGGCGACGCCGGACCCGTTGATGGTTCCCATCAAGCCCGACGACACCACCGCGACCTTGGCCGGGCCGCCCTTGGCGCGGCCCACCAGCCCGAGCGCCACGTCGTTGAACAGTTGAATCATCCCTGCCCGCTCCAGGAACGAGCCGAACAGAATGAACAAAAAGATGAAGGTGGCGGAAACGAAGATCGGCGTGCCGAACACCCCTTCCGTAGAAAAGTAAAGCTGGTCGATCACCTGATCGAAGCCGTAGCCGCGGTGCGACAGGCCGAACGGCAGCGACCGGCCGAACAGGGCGTAGGGAATGAAGACGGCGCACAAAATCGGCAAGGCCCAGCCCATCAGCCGGCGCGCCGCTTCAAACACCAGCACGACGCCGATCGCGCCGACCCACAAATCCAGCGGCGTGGGGTCGCCCGCGCGGATAATCAGATCATGCTCATATCGCCAGTGATACAGGCCGATGGCGAATGATGCGGCGGCCAACAACCAACCGTGCCACGGGATGCGCCCGCGATAAGCTCCGGCGAAGCCGAACAGCAAAAACGTCAACGCCAGCAAAAAGCCGACATGGACCGAACGGACGACGAGGCTCGACAACGGGTTGAAAGTGGCGGTCCAAATTTGGAACACCGAGAACAGCACCGCGACGCCAAAGACGACGCGGGCGGATAAACCGCCCCCGCCGCCCAGGACCGCCGGGTTCTCCCGCTCCAACGCCGCCTGAATGGCGGCGGCGTCGGCGGCGGACGAAGGCGCCGGCGCGCCGCTCACATCC
>CALGOL010000016.1 GCA_937960755.1 uncultured Azospirillum sp. | reverse complement strand
GCGCTGGCCGCCGCCGCGCCGGGCGCCGTGGCGGCGGAGGCTTTTGAACGGCTGGGCGATTTGGACGCCGTGGTGTTTAACGACGTTTATCCGCTCACCCCGCGCCCGGTGGAGGATATCGACGTCGCCGATCTCCGCGCCACCTTTGAGGCGGTGACGGTTTTTCCGTTTCTGCTGGCGCAAAGCGTGCTGCCGGCGATGAAGCGGCGGCGGACTGGTTCGCTGGTGTTCGTCACTTCGGCGCGCGAACGTCGGCCGGAGCCGGGCTACGCCGTTCCGACCGCGGCGCGCGCGGCGACCAGCGCTTTCGCCAAGGCGCTGGCGCAAGAAGCCGCGCCCCATCAGGTGCAAGTCAACGTCGTCGCGCCGAATTATCTCGCCAGCGCGCTCTACTATCCCCCTGCGCGCTTCGTCGATGATCCGGCTGGGCGGGCGAAAATCGCCGAGCTGGTGCCGTTCGGCCGGCTTGGCCAGCCGGAGGAGGCGGGGGAGCTGATCGCCTTCCTGGCGTCAGGCCGCGCGCCTTTCGTCACCGGACAGATGATCGACTTCACCGGCGGCTGGTCTTAAGGGACTATTTCAGCTTGACGTAGCCGCGCTTGACCAGCCGTTCGGCGGCGTCGAACACCGCCGACATTTCTTCATAAGATTGGCGGGCTTGGGCCAGGATCTTGATCGCCGACGGGTCGGGGCGGCGATGTTCGGCGACTTGCAGGCCGATGGCGACATAGTCGGCGCGCAACTCCGCCACCCGCACCGCCATCTTCAAAAAGGTCTGTTCGTCCAGTTGCGGCAACTGCTTGCCGATCACCTCGACATTGGCTTCCAGGATCGCCCCTTCCATGGTCTGAAGGAACTGCATGATCCGCCGCCGGGCGCCGTCGTCCGCCATCTCCCGGGTCAGCAGCGCATCCTTGCCGCGGGCCTGCAATTGCCCCGCCACCTTGCCGCCGGTCGTCATGACGCCACCTTCCCCAACGAAAAAGCCTCGCATTAGCTAAGTTATACCTGCTCGGCGTTAACATTCCATGCAAGATCAAAGTCGGCATGCTAAATCGCCGCCTTTCCCTTGCTTTGGTCGCGCCGCCGCATGCCGCTCCACTTGTTTCGCCACCGCAGCTTCGCCCTGTTCTGGTTGGCGCGGCTGTTCACCACCATCGCCACCAACGCCCAGGCCGTCGCCATCGGCTGGCAGGTTTACGACGTCGCCCGCGAAACCCGCAGCGTGGCGGAAGCGGCGCTGATGGTCGGCATGGTCGGGCTGGCGCAGTTTCTGCCGCTGTTCGCCCTGTCGCTGCCGGCGGGGGAAACCGCCGACCGCTATGACCGCCGCCGAATCTTGTTGGCCTGTTCCGGCTTGCAAGCCGCCTGCTCGGCGGCCTTCGTTTATCTGTCGCTGGGGAGCGACAGCCCCAGCCTGACGGCGCTGTTTTTGGTGGCCGCCGGCTTCGGCGTCGCCCGCGCCTTCGTCATGCCGGCGGGCACCGCGCTCGCCCCCAGCTTGGTCCCGCGGGAATTTCTCCCCCAAGCGGTGGCGCTCAACACCCTGGCGGCGCAAAGCGGCATGGTGCTGGGGCCGTGGCTGGGCGGCGTTTTGTGCGCGGTGGACGTGGTGTGGGCCTATGGCGCGGCGGCGGCGCTGTATGTCTTGGCGGGGGCGATGTGGCTGGGGCTGCTGCTGCGGCCGATCAACACCGCGCCGCCGAAAGCCGAGGGCGGCCGGATGGCGATGATCCGCGAAGGCTTGGCCTATGTTTGGGGCAACAAGCTGGTGTTTGGCGCCATCTCCCTTGATCTCTTCGCCGTATTGCTGGGCGGCGTGACCGCGTTGCTGCCGGTGTTCGCCCGCGACGTCTTGATGGTCGGGCCGGACGGTTTCGGCCTGTTGCGCTCCGCCACGGCGATGGGGGCGGGGCTGACCACCGTCGCGCTCGCCATTACGCCGATTCGCCGTCACGCCGGCCCTTGGATGCTGTGGGCGGTGGCGCTTTATGGCGTCGCCACCTTGGTCTTCGCCTTCTCTTCGGTGTTTTGGCTGTCGATGGCGATGCTGGCGCTGCTGGGCGCCGCCGATTCGATTTCGGTGTTCGTCCGTCAAAGCTTGGTGCAGATCGTCACCCCCGACGCCATGCGCGGCCGGGTGTCGGCGGTTTCCACCCTGTTTATTTCGGCTTCTAATGAATTGGGCGAATTTGAAAGCGGCGTCGCCGCCCGTCTGCTGGGCCCGGTGGGAGCGGCGGCGTTCGGCGGCGTCGGCTCCTTGGTGGTGACCGGGGTTTGGGCGCGACTGTTTCCCGCGTTGCGCCGCGCCGACCGCCTGACCCCGGACGAGCGTTGACCATAAAAACGCCAACGCCTTTCGATTGCACTGCATCATTTTGTCTATCCCTCGCGTGGCGTCGCGCTTGACTTACGTCGTTAGACGGGGAACCTTCGTCGTGAAAGAGGCGGCGAAAGGAAGCCGATGATGAGGGCGGTCCTGGTGGCCGTAGCCCTGCTGCTGTTCGGCTGGGCGGCGACCACCGCTGTGGACGACATCGCCAGAAACCGGAGCGAAGCCGCCGCTGAAGCCGCTGCGCAAGAGGAATTGCGCGACCGCGCCCATCGGTTGGAGCGGGCGTTGCAACATTTGTTGGCCGATGCGGCCGATGTGGCGGGGCGTCTCGCCGCTGATCCCGACCTCCCGCCCGACGCTTTGCGCGGGATCGCCGCCGAGGTGTCGCGCGATAAGCCTTGGGTGGTCTCGGTGGTGCTGGCGCGCGACTTCACCGTTTATTTCGTTCATCCGCTGGCCGGCAATGAGGCCGTCTTGGGCTTGAACTTCGCCTATCGGCCGGAGTTCATCGGCGGCGTGCGTCGCGCCATCGCCTTGCGGTCCGGCGTGGTGACCGGCCCGGCGCGGCTGGTGCAAAGTCAGCGCCAGGGGCTCATTATCCGCCATCCGATTTTCCGCGCGTCCGCCGATGGCGGGCAAGGGGGGTTTTGGGGCTTGGTTTCGGTGGCGGTGGACATGGAAAACCTGTTCCGCCACGCCGGCCTGATCGAACCCGACGCGGCCTATGAATTGGCCATCCGCGGCCGCGGCGCCGATGTGGCGGGGGAGGGCGCGACCTTTTTCGGCGATGCGGAGGTGTTTGAGCGCCCGCAGGCCGCCGTCGACGTGCCGCTGCCTGACGGCAAGTGGCGCATCGCCGCGACGCTCAAGCCCGAACGGATTCATGACCCTGCCGTCAGCCGGCGGATTCAATGGGGCGGCGGCCTAGCGACCCTGGCGGCGGCGGCGGCGGCGTTTCTTATCGTTCGCCGCCGCGACCGCCGCGACGCGGACGGCTTCGCCGCGACAGCCGACGATGACGGCGGCGGCGACGTCGCGGGCGGCAAGATGGCGTTGCGGTCTTTTTT
>CALGOL010000015.1 GCA_937960755.1 uncultured Azospirillum sp. | reverse complement strand
CTGGCGGCGCCGCAGGTGCGCGCCGCGGCGGCGGCGCTGGATTCTGGGCGGTTGCAAGACGGGCTGACGGCGTTGGCGTCAATGTCCATCGCCGAGCAGCGGGCGGCGCTGATGAACGCTTCTTCGGCCAAGCTGATCGGCGGCTTGCTCAGTTCCGACAACCCCACCGACCAAGCGGTGGGGGCGATTTTGCAGGATGCGGCGGCGGGGGTTCCCGGCGGCTACGCCAAGGTCAAGGCGGCGGTGGGGCAGGCCGGCGTCGAAACCGACGTGATGAAAACCTATCTCGCCATGTTCCAGCATGTGCAGCGCGAGCAGAAAACCTTGGCTTGGGGCGAGGCGCTGGCCCCGCTGGCGGATAATCCGGCGGCGGCTGACGTGTTCGGCCCGACCGGCGGCGCGTCGCAGATCGTCGCGCTGGAGGCGCCGCGCTTCAGCGAATCGGGCCGACTGGTGGTGCGCGGCCGCATCGAAGGCGCGGCTTCGGTGCGCGAAGCCCGCGTCAACGGCCGCTGGGTGTTTGTCGACGACAAGGGCGAGTTTGATATTGAAACCGCGGTGACGGCGGGCGTGAACCAAGTGACGCTGGCGGTGACTGACGAGAACGGCAAGACGGAACAGCGGGTGGTGACGGTGGAACCCCCCGCCGCGACGCCGCCGCAAACCGCGGCGCCGCAGCCGGGGCGCAAAATCGCGCTGATGATCGCCACCAGCGCTTACGCCGACCAGCGCATCGCGCCGTTGAACACCCCGCCGGCCGACGCCGAAGCGGTGGGGCGCGAACTGAACGAGCGGTTGGGGTATGAAGTGCGCACGCTGCGCAACCCCACCAAGGCGGAAATCGTCGAAACCATGCGCGAATTGGGGCGGCAGGTCGGCGAAAGCGATCAGTTGATGGTTTATTACGCCGGTCACGGCTACGAGGTGGCGGAAACCGGAACCGGCTATTGGCTGCCCGCCGACGCCGCCGCCGACGATCCCGGCAATTGGATATCGAACAACGACGTCGCCCGCTTCCTCAACCGCATGCCGGCGCGCCAGATCATGGTGGTGTCGGACAGTTGCTATTCCGGCGCCTTCACCCGCGAGCAAAAGCTGGAGCCCGGCGCCGCGGCGCGCAACCCGGCGGCTTTGCTGGAGCGGCGCGCGGTGATGGCGATGTCGTCGGGCGGCGACGAGCCGGTGGAGGATGGCGCGACGAATTCGCCGTTCGCCGCCGCCTTAACGGCGCGGGTCGCCGGCTTGCCGCGCGACAGCGGCGGGTTTGAGCTGTTCACCCAAGTGCGCGACGATGTGACCGCGGAAGTGCCGCAAACGCCGCAATACGGCGTCATCAAAGCCGCCGGCTATGACGACGGCGGCGATTACGTACTGGGCGTCGGCCGGCGCTCCGCCAGCGGCGGCGGCGGAACGCCGATCAATTGAGGATCGCGCGCCCAACGCAAGGTATTGAAAGTTCGACCTATTGTCGTCATTCCGGCGAAGGCCGGAATCCACCTTTTCAGCCACGTTTCTGGTAAGGCGGACCCCCGCTTTCGCGGGGGGGACGAAGGACAGTACAAGGTCAGCGTTTAGGGAGATTAAGTCTCAACCGACGAATTCCGGGGCCTTTTCACCCAACTCGTCGTCTTCCGCCGCCGCCTTCTTGCCCTTCGGCAAGTCAGGGTAGGCGAAGGTCAGCTTATCGTCGGCGACGTCAATCCGCACCAGCCCGCCCTTCGCCAGGCGGCCGAACAGCAGTTCTTCCGCCAAGTTTTTCTTGAGGTGGTTCTGAATGACGCGGCCCAGCGGACGCGCGCCATAGAGCGGATCATAGCCCTTCTTGCCGAGCCAGCCCCGCGCCGCGTCGGTCAATTCGATGGAGACGCCGCGGTCTTGCAACTGCGCCTCCAACTGTATGACGAACTTGTCCACCACGCGGCCGATGACTTCCGGCGACAACGGCGCGAAAGTAATGATCTGGTCGAGCCGGTTGCGGAATTCCGGCGTGAACAGGCGTTCAATCGCCTCCTTATCCTCACCCAGCCGCTTTTCCCGCTCAAAGCCCAAGGCGGGCTTGGCCATGTCGGAGGCGCCGGCGTTGGTGGTCATAATCAGGATGACGTTGCGGAAATCGACGTTCTTGCCGTTGTGGTCGGTCAGCTTGCCGTGATCCATCACCTGCAACAGCAGGTTAAACAGATCAGGGTGGGCCTTTTCGATTTCGTCGAGCAGCAAGACGCAATGGGGGTGCTGATCGATGGCGTCGGTCAGCAAGCCGCCCTGGTCGAAGCCGACATAGCCCGGCGGCGCGCCGATCAGCCGGCTGACGGTGTGGCGCTCCATGTATTCCGACATGTCGAAACGGGTCAGCTCAATCCCCAGCGTGCGGGCGAGTTGCCGCGCCACTTCGGTCTTGCCGACGCCGGTGGGGCCGGAAAACAGATAGCTGCCGATGGGCTTTTCCGGTTCGCGCAGGCCGGCGCGGGCCAGCTTGATGGCGGAGACCAGATTGTCGATGGCGGCGTCCTGGCCGAACACCATGGTCTTGAGGTCGCGCTCAAGATTAAGCAAAACCTCGCGGTCGTCGCGGCTGACCGATTTCGGCGGTATGCGGGCGATCTTGGCGACGATGGCCTCGACGTCCTTGACCGAAATGGTCTTTTTGCGCTTGTGCTCGGGCAGCAGCATTTGCGCCGCCCCCACCTCGTCGATGACGTCGATGGCTTTGTCGGGCAGCTTGCGGTCGCCGATGTACTTGGCCGACAGATCCACCGCCGCCTTGATGGCGTCGCCGGTGTAGCGCACCCGATGGTGCTGTTCGTAATAGGGCTTCAGGCCGTGCAGGATCTTGACCGCGTCTTCCAGCGACGGTTCGTTGACGTCGATCTTCTGGAAACGGCGGACCAGCGCGCGGTCCTTTTCAAAATGGTTGCGGTATTCCTTGTAGGTCGTCGAGCCGATGCAGCGCAGCGTCCCCGACGCCAAGGCCGGCTTCAGCAGGTTGGAGGCGTCCATCGCCCCGCCCGAGGTGGCGCCGGCGCCGATGACGGTATGGATTTCGTCGATGAACAGCACGGCGTGGGGGATCGCCTCCAGCTCCGCCAGCACCTGCTTCAAGCGCTCTTCAAAATCGCCGCGATAGCGGGTGCCGGCCAGCAGCGAGCCCATGTCGAGGGAGTAAATCGTCGCCGTCTCCAGCACCTCGGGCACTTCTTTTTGCACGATGCGCCGGGCCAGCCCTTCGGCGATGGCGGTCTTGCCGACGCCGGGATCGCCGACGTAGAGCGGGTTGTTTTTCGAGCGCCGGCAGAGGATCTGAATGGTGCGCTCCACCTCCGCCTCGCGGCCGATCAACGGATCGATCTTGCCGTTCTTGGCCTTCTTGTTGAGGTTGACGCAATAGGCGTCGAGCGCGTCCTTGTCCTTCTTGCCGGCCTTTTCGCCGCCGCCGGGGCCGTTATGGGCGGCTTCTTCCTCCGCGCCGGAGACTCGGCGGGATTCGGAGCGGCCGGGGGCCTTGGCGATGCCGTGCGAGATATAGTTGACCGCGTCGAAACGGCTCATTTCCTGTTCTTGCAGGAAGTAAACCGCATGGCTTTCCCGTTCCGAGAACAGGGCGACCAGCACGTTCGCGCCGGTGACTTCCTCGCGGCCCGACGACTGCACATGAATGGCGGCGCGCTGCAAAACCCGCTGGAAGCCGGCGGTGGGCTTGGCGTCGCCGGCGCGCGGCGTCACCAGATTGGCCAACTCATTGTCGAGGTATTCGGCGATTTCCTTGCGCAGCCGGTCGACATCGACGCCGCAGGCCCGCAACACCGCGAGCGCGTCGGAATCTTCGGTGAGAGCGAGGAGCAAGTGCTCCAGCGTCGCGTATTCGTGCCGGCGATCATTGGCGTGACCGAGCGCCCGGTGAAGCGTCTGTTCGAGATTCCGCGACAGCATGTGGCCTCTCAGTCTTTTTCCAAGGTGCATTGAAGCGGGTGCTGGTGCTGGCGGGCGAAATCCATCACCTGGGAGACCTTGGTTTCGGCCACCTCGAAGGTGAAGACCCCGCACACCCCGACCCCGCGGCGGTGAACGTTCAGCATGATTTCCGTCGCTTCTTCACGGTTCTTGTTGAAGAAGCGTTCAAGGACGTGAACGACGAACTCCATGGGGGTGTAGTCGTCATTGAGCATCAAGACTTTGTACATCGACGGCTTTTTCGTCTTGGGCTTGATCTTGACGACCACCCCGACGTTCACCCCGCCATCCCCGTTGCGTTCCGTGTTCGACATCAGCGCTATGACCGGCTCCAAAAGCTTGTCCGTTAATCATATGAGAAGCGGCGCGCCAATGAAAAGGGGGTGCGCGCATGCGAGAACAGTTTGTCGCACAAGCAATGTGGGTACTTGACAAAATTCATCCATTGTGCGCCGCAAAAAGGACGGGAATTCGTCATATTGCGATTCGTTATCATTCTCATTAATATGGGGCCGGGCGAAATTCGACAAGGCGCGGAAACCGGCATGACGACGAAAAGCGGAACGGCGAACGATCCCGTCCATCGCAGCGACGACGCTTTCGTAAGGCTTTTTCTGGAAAACCGCGGCCGGCTGGAAGCGGTGATGTTCCGCCGCACCGGCTGCCGCGCCGCCGCCGCCGATCTGGTGCAGGAATTGTTTTTGCGGCTGTGGAACCGCCGGGCCAATCTGCAAGACGCTGGCGAGGGATACCTGTTCCGCAGCGCCTGCAATCTCGCCATTGACCATCGCCGGACGGAAAACGCCAGGGCGGCCAGATCGGAAGAGCGTCGTGTAGGGAAAGAGTGTAGATCTCGGTGGTC
>CALGOL010000014.1 GCA_937960755.1 uncultured Azospirillum sp. | reverse complement strand
AGCCGGCCGACGCCTTTCAGCCGCTCCTCCCCCGCCGCGATGGCGGCCTTGACCGACGGCACGTCCAGCGGGCGGGCGCCGGCGGCGAAGCGCACGTTCTTCAGCAATTGCGGAACCGGGTCAAAGACATGGGTGACTTCGCTAGCCGGGCGCTCAGCGGTTTTCAGCACCGCCAGCACCTGCAAGGCGGCGATCAGCCCGTCACCGGTGGTGGTGTAGTCCGACAGCACCATATGGCCTGACTGTTCGCCGCCGATGTTGTAGCCGTGTTCGCGCATGTGTTCGACGACGTAACGGTCGCCCACCGGCGTGCGGGCGAGGTGCAGCCCCTGCCCTTCCAAGAAGCGCTCCAGTCCCAGATTAGACATGACGGTGGCGACCAGCCCGCCGCCCTTCAGCGTGCCGGCCGTCGCCCACGAGGCGGCGATCAGACCCATCAACTGGTCGCCGTCGACCCGCCGGCCGCGCTCGTCCACCACGATCAGCCGGTCGGCGTCGCCGTCCAGCGCCACGCCAAGGTCGGCGCCGTGGAAAATCACCTGCTCCTCCAGCAACCGGGTGGCGGTGGCGCCGCAGCCCTTGTTGATGTTGGAGCCGTCGGGGGAGACGCCGACCGACACCACCTCGGCGCCCAGTTCGTAGAACACCTTGGGGGCGACCTTGTAGGCGGCGCCATGGGCGCAATCGACGACGATTTTCAGCCCATCCAGCCGCAAGCCGCGCGGAAAGCTGCTTTTGACGTATTCGATATAGCGGCCAGTGGCGTCTTCCATGCGGCTGGCGCGGCCCAAATCGGGGGAATCCGCCAGTTCCTCGGTGAACGGCAGCGCCATGCGCGCTTCAATCGCCGCTTCGACGTCGTCGGAAAGCTTGTTGCCGTCCGGGCCGAACAGCTTAATGCCGTTGTCCTGATAAGGATTGTGGGAGGCGGAGATCATCACGCCCAAATCGGCCCGCAGCGAGCGGGTCAGCATCGCCACCGCCGGGGTCGGCAGCGGCCCCAACAGTACGACGTCCATCCCCATGGAGATGAAGCCGGCGGTCAAAGCCGGCTCCAGCAGATAGCCCGACAGACGGGTGTCCTTGCCGATGACGACACGGTGACGATGATCGCCGCGACGGAACTGCATGGCGGAGGCCATGGCGACCTTCAGCGCGGTTTCCGCCGTCATGGGTTCAATATTGGCGACGCCGCGAATGCCGTCGGTGCCGAACAATTGCCGCTTCATCGGGGATTCCCGTCCTGCTGCTTGATGGACTTCGACGCCAATTTAGCGTTTTCGCCGCTAAGGGGAAGCGGCAAGATGACCCCGCCCCCCTCGCCCCCCTCTCGTCGCCTGCCCGCCGCCCGCCCGACGCCCTTCGCCGGACTTTTTTTTTGCCGGCGGCGCCGATACTCTGCCGGCCATGATCGACGCGACCAAGAGCGCCCCGGCGACAGACCAAGGCTTCACCGACATTCGCCGCGACGGCTGGGCGATGCGGCTATGTCCGCGCGCGCTCCGGCCTTACGCTTTGCTCGCCCGCCTCGACCGCCCGATCGGCACATGGCTTTTGCTGTTTCCCTGCTGGTGGAGCCTGCTGCTGGCCCCGGCCCCGTTAAGCTGGGAAACCTTGTGGTTCGCGGCACTGTTCGCCGTCGGCGCCGTGGTGATGCGCGGCGCCGGCTGCACGGTGAACGACATCCTCGACCGCCGGTTTGACGCGATGGTGGAGCGCACCCGCGGCCGGCCGATTCCGTCCGGTCTGGTGACGGTGCGCCAAGCCTTGGTCTTTCTGGCGCTGCAATTGCTGACGGGGCTAATTGTCCTGCTGCAATTCAACTGGACCGCCGTGGCGCTCGGCGCCGGCTCCCTCATCCTGGTCTTCACCTACCCGCTGATGAAGCGCGTCACATGGTGGCCGCAAGCCTTTTTGGGGCTGGCCTTCAATTGGGGCGCGCTGATGGGCTGGGCGGCGGCGACCGGCGACGTCGGCTGGCCGGCGATCATCCTTCATGTCGCCGGCATCGCCTGGACCTTGGGCTACGACACCATCTACGCCCACCAGGACAAGGAGGACGACGCCCGCATCGGCGTCAAATCCACCGCGCTGCGTTTGGGGGACCGGTCAAAAATCTGGATTTACGCCTTTTACACCCTGACCTTCACCGGCGTCGTGCTGGCCGGCCGGCTGGCCGGCATGGGGTTATGGTTTTCGCTGGCGGCGGGCTTGGCCGGCGCGCAATTGGCGTGGCAGGTGGGAACGTGGCGGCCCGACGATCAAGGGGATTGTCTGGAAAAATTCCGCTCCAACCGCTGGTTCGGCTGGCTGACCTTGGCGGCGTTGGCGCTCGGGCGGATTTGATCCTCACCAGCCGCTCCACCGGCGGGCGTATCCGAAAGTAGCATATCAGAAGGCGGCGCAAGCGCTTCCCAGCCGGCGCAAGGCGGGTTTACACTTAACAAAATCACAAGAACCAGTTGCGCCCGTAGCATGCAAACGCTCCCCTTCGCCGCCGCCCAGCAAAGCGCTCCGAAATCCGCCGGTCCCGCCGCCGGGGGATCGTCCCTGCCCCGCGGCGCCTCGCAAGCGCAAGACGAGTGGGACGCTGCGCGCGAACTCCACGCCCAAGTCTGGCGGCATGATCTGGAAATGGTGCTGGTGTTCATCTCTCCGCGCTATGACCGGGCGCGGCTGGCGACGGCGCTTAACGCCATGTTCGGCGAAACCCCGGTGGTGGGCTGCACCACCGCCGGCGAAATCACCCCGTTCGGCTATCAAGACGGCGCCGTCACCGGCGTCGGATTCCCCAAAGCCGAGTTCTCCATCGTCGCCGAGCTGATCCCCGACATCGACCGTTTCGAGATCTCCCATGGCGCGGCGGTGCTGCGCAGCGTGTTGAAGCAACGCAATATTCCGCCCGCCGGCCTGCCCGGCGGCGGCAAGGAACAGGGCTCGTTCGCCTTCTTGATGATCGACGGCATGTCGACGCGGGAGGAACTGGTGGTCAGCGCGCTGCATAACGTGCTGGTGGGGGTGCCGCTGTTCGGCGGTTCGGCCGGCGATGATCTGAAGTTCGAGAACACCTTTATTTTGCATGGCGGCCGCTTCCACACCAACGCCGCCGTCTTGATGCTGTTCACCACGACGCGGCGGTTTTCGGTGTTCCGCACCGAACATTTCGTCAGTTCCGGCCGCAAGATGGTGGTGACGGGGGCCGACCCGCAACGCCGCGTCGTCACCGAGATCAACGCCGAGCCGGCGGGGCCGGAATACGCCCGCATGGTCGGGCTCGAAGGGGTGGAGCTGACGCCGATGGTGTTCGCGGCGCACCCTGTCGTGGTGCGGGTGGGCGGCGAATACCACGTCCGTTCAATCCAGAAGGTCAACGAGGACGAAAGTCTCTCGTTCTTTTGCGCCATTGACGAAGGCATTGTTTTGACGGTGGCGGAAGGCGTCGACATTGTCGAAAACCTGCAAGCGCTGATGAAGCGGCTGGAGGCGGAGGTGGGGCCGCCCGATCTGGTGCTGAGTTGCGACTGCATCTTGCGCCGGTTGGAGATCGAACAACGCCAGTTGACCCAGCCCATCGCCGAAATCATGCGTAAAAACAACGCTATCGGCTTTAACGCCTATGGCGAGCAATACAGCGCGATGCACGTCAACCAGACCCTGACCGGGGTCGCGATCGGACGGCGATGAGGGCGGCTATGAACCTGCAATTGCCTGCGCGCTTCCCGCCCTTCGACGAGCCGGAAGACTTGCACGTCCGCCTTGCCGCGCTGGAGCGCGAGAACGCCAAGCTCAAACGCATCAATTCGGTGCTGATGGAGCGGGTGGAACGCTCGATGGATTTTCAGGGCGGGGCGTTCTCCCTGTTTCAGACCGCCATCGTGTTGGAGCGCAAGGTGCGCGAACGCACGCTGGAGCTGGAAAAGACCCTGCAAGAGCTGGAATCCTCTCACGCCGACCTCGCGCGCGCCAAGGAAATGGCCGAATTGATGCGCGAACGGCTGTCGGAAGCCATCGAAAGCGTCAATGAAGGCTTCGCGCTGTTCGACGCCGACGATCGGCTGATCTTGTGCAACAGCAAGTACACCGCCTGCTGGCCGGAATTGTCGGGCCGCGTCGCCCCCGGCATGCGTTTTCGCGAAATCGCCGAAATGGCGGCGGAAACCCGCTCGGTGCGCGCCGCCAATCCGCGCCCCGATCTGTGGCTCAATAATCGCTTGGCGCAGCGCGCCGAACTCAACGGCCCCTATATCCACCGCCTGTCGGACGGCCGCTGGCTGCAAGTGACTGAACGGCGCACCCGCGACGGCGGCATCGTCGGGCTTTACACCGACATCACCGACATCAAGGAAAACGAAACCCGGCGGCGGGAAGAAGAATTGGCGGCGAAGTCGGCGCTGCTGCAAGCCACCCTCGACAACATCGTTCAGGGCGTTTCGGTGTACGACGCAGAAGAGCGGTTGGCGGCGTGGAATGACCGTTTCGTCACTTTGCTGCGTTTGCCCGCCAATGTGGCGCGCGCCGACGCCTGCTTTTCCGACCTTGTGGTCTATAACTCGGCCCTCGGCGACCGCGGCTTGCCGTTGGCGGCGCTCACCGCCACCGACGCGGTGGTCGAACAGACGGTTTTCGGCGACACGGTGCTGGAAATCCGCCGCTCCGCCATGCCCGACGGCGGCTTCGTGCTGACCTTCACCGAGATCACCGAACGTAAGCGAGCGGAAGAAGCCTTGCGCGACGGCGAACGCCGCATCCGGCTCATCACCGACGCCGTGCCGGCGCTGATCGCTTATGTCGACGCCGATCAGCGCTATCGCTTCGTCAACCACGCCTATGAGGAATGCTTCAACCTGCTGCGCTGCGAGTTGGAAGGCCGCACCATGCTGGAGGCGCTGGGGGGCGAGCAATACGCCCTGCGTCATCCCCACATCCAAAAGGCGATGGCCGGCGAGCAGGCGCATTTTGAATTGGAGATGCCGACCGACAACGGCCGGCCGCGCTACGCCGTGGCGACCTATGTGCCGCATTTCGGCGAACGGCGCGAGGTGCTGGGCTTCTTCGCGCTGATCCACGACATCACCGAACGCCGCCGGGTGGCGGAGGAATTGCGCGACGCCAAGGAAAGCCTAGAGCGCCGGGTGATTGAGCGCACCGCCGAACTGACTCGGCTGAACGGCCAATTGCAGCAGGAAATCGGCGAGCGCGCCGCGGCGGAGGAAGCCTTGCGGCTGGCCAAGGCCGAGGCCGAAACCGCCAATCTGTCGAAGACCAAGTTCCTCGCCGCCGCCAGCCACGATTTGTTGCAGCCGCTCAACGCCGCCCGGCTGTTCGTTTCCGCCCTGATGGACATGGAGCAGCCGAGCGGCCAACGCCCGCTGGTGGAGAACCTCGACGGCGCTTTGACGTCGGTGGAGGATTTGCTGTCGGCGCTGCTGGACATCTCGCGGCTTGACGCCGGCGCGGTGCGGCCGGAGATCTCCGATTTCCCGATCAAGAGCCTGCTGTCGGCCTTGTCCAGCGAATACACCGCGGTGGCGTTGGACCGCGGCTTGCGGTTGAAAGTCATGCCGTGCGGCGCGGTGGTGAACTCCGATCCGCGGCTGTTGCGGCGGATCATCCAAAACTTCCTGTCCAACGCTTTGCGCTACACCCAAAGCGGCCGGGTGCTGCTGGGCTGCCGCCGCCGGCCCCATGGGCTGGTGATCGAAGTGTGGGACACCGGCCCCGGCATCCCCGCTGACAAGCTGCGCGAAGTGTTTGAGGAGTTCCGCCGGCTTGACGCCCCAACGCCGCACGGCCGCGACCGCGGCATCGGCTTGGGGCTGGCGATTGTCGACCGCGTCGCCCGCATGCTGGGGCATCAGGTCGAGGTGCGCTCGGAGTTTCGCCGCGGGTCGGTGTTCTCGGTGACCGTTCCCTACGGCAGTTTCGCGCCGCGGACGCCGCGGCCGGCCAAATCGCCCAGTCAACGGCTCGCCAACCGGCTGGACGGCTTGACGGGGATGGTGCTGGGCAACGAGCCGGCG
>CALGOL010000013.1 GCA_937960755.1 uncultured Azospirillum sp. | reverse complement strand
GAGCCGACAGCGGCGCCGACCAAGCGCGCGAGCGGGCGCGCGCCGCCGCCGCCGGCGTTCGTGAAATGCGTAAAGGCGTCACCCTCGGCGGCGTCAGCCCAAAAGAATTGATCGACGAGGGCCGGCGTTGAGCCTGGTTCTGGACGGCTCGACGGCGCTGGCTTGGTGCTTTGAGGACGAGGCGACGGCGGAGATTGACGCCCTCTTCGACCATATCGCCGAGCGCGGCGCGCATGTTCCGTCGATCTGGCGGCTGGAAGTGGCGAACGGGCTGCAATCGGCGATACGCCGTAAGCGTATCGACGCGGCGTACCGCGATTTGGCGCTTTCCCGCCTGATGGCGCAGCGCGTGACGGTCGATCCCGAAACCGACCGTCACGCTTGGTCCGCCACCGTGCGATTGGCGGAACGCCACGGTCTGACGATTTACGACGCCTGTTATCTTGAACTGGCGTTGCGTTTGGGTCTGCCGCTGGCCACGGCGGATAAAGCCCTCGTCAACGCCGCGCGGAACGCCGGACTACCGCAGCTTATGCTCTGAGCGCCTGGCGGCGGGAGCAAGCCTGATCCGGTCGACAAGCCGGTCCGTACATGGGAAAAATCCCCTTGCGCTTGACGCATCGCATTTACATTAGCGTCGCCTTAACCACATGGTCTCCCGCCATGGGTTCAACCGCCGGGTCGTCATGCGTCTAAAAATCCTTCTGTTCGCCGTTGTGGTCGCGGCCCCCGCCGCCGGCTGGCTGGCGCTGACCCGCACGCCGATTGATCTCGACGCTGTCCGGCCGCGGCTGGGCGAAGCGCTGGAGGCGGTCTACGCCTCCGGCGTCGTCGACACGGTGGTCGACGCCAAGGTCGGCGCGGTGGCCCCCGGCCGGGTGATGGAAGTGGCGGTGCGCGAAGGCGACAGCGTTGAAAAAGGCGATCTGCTGGCCTTGCTCGACGACCGCGCCGCCACGTCGCAATTAGCGGAAGCCAAGGCGCGGTTGGCGCTGGCGGAAACGGAGGAGGCGCGCTCTGCGGAGTTGGCGCGCCGCGCCGTCGCCAGCCAGCAGACCATGGAGCGGGCGGCGGCGGAAACCCGCGTCGCCAAGGCGCTGGTGGACATCGCCGAACGGGCGGTGGCCGACCGCCGCATCCTGTCGCCGCTGCGCGGCTTCGTCATGAACCGCATGGTGGAGCCGGGGGAAAGCGTCGCCGCCAACACGCCCTTGTTCATCGTCGCCGCCGAGCGCCCGCTGATCGTCGAAGCCGACGTTGATGAGCGCGACGCGCCGAGGGTTTTCGTCGGCGCCGAGGTGGCGCTGGGCGCGGAAGCCTTCCCGAAAGAGGTGTTCACCTCCAAAGTCGCGCGCATCCGCCCGCTGGGGGATTCGGCGACCCGCACCTATCGGGTCGAAGCGGCGCTGCCCGACGATACGCCGCTGCTGCCCGGCATGACGGTGGACGTCAATATTCTGCTGTCGCGCCGCGCCGACGCCGTGCTGTTGCCCGCCCGCGCGGTCGGGCGGGAACGCTCGCAAGGCGGAACGCCGGGCGCCGCCTATGTCTGGCTGGCGCCCCTCTTTCAAGTTGCAGCTTGGTTATGCCAACACCCTGGACAGCAATGCTGT
>CALGOL010000012.1 GCA_937960755.1 uncultured Azospirillum sp. | reverse complement strand
CTGTGGCGCGCATCGACGCCGCCATGGGGCGGCGCGCCGGCCTCTTCGCCGAACGGGCGGCCAAGCAGGCGGCGCTGTTGAACCTGCCCTTGTTCCCCACCACCACCATCGGCTCTTTCCCGCAGACCGGGGAAATCCGTCAGGCGCGGGCGCAGTTCAAGGCGGGAACCATTGATCCGGCGGCCTACGCCGCCGCCATGCGCCGCGAGATTGAACGGGCGGTGCGCGAACAAGAAGCGCTGGGGCTGGACGTGCTGGTGCATGGCGAGGCCGAACGCAACGACATGGTCGAATACTTCGGCGAACAGCTCGACGGCTACGCCTTCAGCGAATTCGGCTGGGTGCAGTCCTATGGTTCGCGCTGCGTCAAGCCGCCGATCCTGTTCGGCGACATCAGCCGGCCCAAGCCGATGACGGTGGAATGGATCGCCTACGCCGCCTCGCTGACGGATAAGCCGATGAAAGGCATGCTGACCGGCCCGGTGACGATCCTCAACTGGTCGTTCGTGCGCGACGACCAGCCGCGTTCCGTCACCTGCCGCCAATTGGCGCTGGCGATCCGGGCGGAGGTGCTGGACCTGGAAAAGGCCGGCGTGCGGGTCATCCAGATTGACGAGGCGGCGCTGCGGGAAGGACTGCCGCTGCGCCGGTCGCAGTGGGGCGAATACCTGGATTGGGCGGTGGACTCCTTCCGCATTACGGCGAACGGCGTTGCGGACGAAACCCAGATTCACACCCACATGTGCTATTCGGAGTTCAACGACATCATCGGCTCAATCGCCGACATGGATGCGGACGTCATCACCATTGAGACCTCGCGGTCGGACATGGAGTTGCTCGACGCCTTCGACGATTTCAACTACCCCAACCAGATCGGCCCCGGCGTTTACGACATTCACTCGCCGAACATTCCGGTTGAGACCCATATCGTCGATTTGATGAAAAAGGCGGCCGAGCGGATTCCCGCCGACCGCCTGTGGGTCAACCCCGACTGCGGCCTGAAGACCCGGCAGTGGAGCGAGGTGATCCCCGCCTTGACCAACATGGTCAGCGCCGCTCGGACGTTGCGCGGCGCCGCCCTGTGCAATCAGCTATAACGCTTTTCCAGCGCGTCCCATTCGGGCTTGCCGACAAGGCGCTGGCGCTCGGCGAAGGGGGTGACGAGGCCGCCGGTCTCGGTCACTTCCCGTTCGTCGCGCAAAACCGTCAACGCCTTTTGCATGCCGGCCACCGCGCCTTGCAAAGCGGCGTTGGCGTAAAGCACCACGCCGTAACCCAGTTCCGCCAAGGCGTCGGCGTTGAAGATCGGCGTCTTGCCGCCGATCACCATGTTCATCAATTGCGGCTTGGCAAGCCGCTTGGGCAGGGCGCGGATTTCGTCCGCCGTCGTCACCGCCTCGACGAACAGAATGTCGGCCCCGGCTTCGGCGAACTTTTGCGCCCGTTCGACCGCCGCCTCAAAGCCGTGCACGGCGGCCGCGTCGGTGCGGGCCATGATGAGCAAATCCTGGTCGCGCCGCGCGTCAACCGCCGCCTTGATCTTGGAAACCGCTTCTTCGGTGGAAATCACGTCCTTGCCGGCGAAATGGCCGCAGCGCTTGGGCGCAACCTGATCTTCCAACTGGATGCAGTCGGCCCCGGCGCGCTCCAGCGTCCGCACGGCGTGATAGACGTTGAGCGCGTTGCCGAAGCCGGTGTCGGCGTCCACCAGCAGCGGCACGTCTACGGCGTCGCGGATGCGGGCGGTGTGGTCGGCGATTTCCGCCAGCCCCATGAAGCCCTGATCGGGCATGCCGAACCACATGTTGGTGACGCCGGCCCCGGTGACGTAGATCGCCTCAAAACCCAAATCTTCCACCACTTTGGCGGACAGGGCGTTGAACGCTCCCGGCACGATGACGCCGCGGCGGGCCTCCACCAGTTCTTTCAGCTTCTTGCGCGTGGACATAGTTGTTTCCTTATTGTTTGACCGGGATTTGAAAAAACCTCCCCGTCACCCCGGCGCAGGCCCACTGCTGTCCGGGATTTTTTAGGCTGAGGAGGTTGCACGGCAGACAAAGCCAAG
>CALGOL010000011.1 GCA_937960755.1 uncultured Azospirillum sp. | reverse complement strand
CTCCAGCCGCTCCAGCGCATGGCGCGGGTCGAGCGCCGCCGCCGCCAACCCGTCCACCTGTTCCCGCCGGTGGCAGGCGCCGCGGACGATATCGGCGAAAAGCTGCGGATCGGCCGCCACCAGGGTTTGCTCTTCCGCCTCGTCGACGGGCGCTCCCAAGCGATGCTCGATGAACTCGATCAGCACCGCTTCAACCGATTTGCCGTTGATCGGCGTCCCGTTGACGTCGATTTGGTAGAGCGCCTGCACGGCGGCCAAGCGCGCGGCCTTGCGCCGCGCCTTGACGGAGCCGCCGCCGGAACGGGCGCGGCCGGTGCGGCGACGCTTGCGCGGAGTGGATGCTTCGGTCATGGCGCTCAACGGGGATAAAGGCGGAAGTGCCGCTTCAATTCGATCATCTCCAAACAGGCGCGCGCCGCGAAGCCGCCCTTGTTCTTGCGGTCCACCGCCGCCCGCGCCCAGGCCTGCTCGCGGTTCTCCACCGTCAAAACCCCGTTGCCCACCGCCAGCGCGTAGCGCAAGGCGAGGTCTTGCAGACCGCGGGCGCTTTCATTGCAAACGATGTCGTAATGCGAGGTCTCGCCGCGGATGACGCAGCCCAGACCGACATAGCCGTCGAAACGCTTGCGGGCGGTGAAATAATCCATCGAGCGCAAGGCGTAGAGAATGGCGGCGGGAATCTCCAGACAGCCCGGCACCGACACCCGATGATAGGTCGCGCCCGCCGCCTCAAGCGCCTGAATGGCGCCCTTGGCCAGCTCGTCCGCCAGATCTTCGTAGAAGCGGGCTTCTACGATCATAATATGGGGGGTGTCGCTCATTGTGCCGCCTCCGACGACGCTGCGCATTTGCCGGCGGACCCGCCGGAAGCAAGGGACGGGTCAATAGGCCGCCGGCCGACCACCGTCAAGCCGTAACCTTCCAGGCCGATGATGTTGCGCTGCGCATTCGACAGCAAAATCATCCGCCGCACCCCCAGATCCACCAGAATTTGCGCGCCGACGCCGTAATCCCGCAAGGTCGGGCGGCCGGCGCCGGCCCCTTCCAAACGGCCTTTCAGCAGGGTGGAGACGCTGTTGGGCTGCGGTTCGCGCAGCAGCACCACAACGCCGCGGCCTTCCTGCGCGATCAACTCCATCGAGGCGTGCAACTCGTCGCTGCGGCCGCCATTGCGGTCGCCCAGCACGTCGTCCAGCACCGACATGGCGTGCATGCGCACCAGAACCGGCTCGTCGCCGGAAATGTCGCCGCGCACCAACGCCACATGTTCGGCGTAAGCCAACTTGTTGACGTAAACATAAGTCTGGAAACGACCGCCGTAGCGGCTGTCAATGAAGCCGGCGAGCTTTTGCTCCACCAGCAATTCGTTGCGGCGGCGATAGGCGATCAGGTCGGCGATAGTGCCGACCTTCAGCCCGTGCAACTGGGCGAAGGCGATCAGGTCCGGCAGCCGGGCCATCGAGCCGTCGTCGTTCATGATTTCGCAGATCACCCCGGCCGGCGCATGGCCCGACATGCGAGCGATGTCCACCGCCGCTTCGGTATGTCCGGCCCGCACCAGCACGCCGCCGTCCCGCGCCATCAGCGGAAAGACGTGGCCGGGGGTGGCGAGGTCTTGCGGCCCGGCCTTGGGGTCGATGGCGACTTGAATGGTGCGGGCGCGGTCGGCCGCCGAAATGCCGGTGGACACGCCTTCGCGCGCTTCGATCGACACCGTAAATGCGGTCTGGTGGCGCGAGCCGTTGTGCTGCGCCATCAACGGCAGCCGCAGCGCTTCGATGCGCGAGCGCTCCATGGCGAGGCAGATCAGCCCACGGCCGTAGCGCGCCATGAAGTTGACCGCTTCCGGCGTCGCGGCGCCGGCCGGAATCACAAGGTCGCCCTCGTTCTCGCGGTCTTCGTCGTCCACCAGGATGAACATGCGGCCCTGACGGGCTTCTTCCAAAATCTCCTCGGCGGAGGAGACGGCTTTCAGATGCTCCGTGGTCATTCTTTGCCCGCCAGTCGGGCGACGTAGCGCGCCAGCATGTCGATTTCGATGTTGACCTTGTCGCCGGGCTTCAGCCCGCCGAAGTTGGTGGCGTGCTGGGTGTGCGGAATGACGCAAATGCCGAAACGCGCGCCTTCCACCTCGTTGACGGTGAGCGAAACGCCGTCGAGCGCCACCGAGCCCTTGGGCGCGACGTAACGCTCCAGTTCCGGCGGCGCTTCAAAGATGAAGCGCTTCGATTCGCCGTCGGGGCGGATGTCCGCCACCGTCGCCACGCCGTCGACGTGGCCCGAAACGATGTGTCCGCCCAGCTCGTCGCCGACCTTCAGCGCGCGCTCCAGGTTGACCCGCGTTCCCGCCGTCCAGCCGCCCATGGTGGTTTTCGACAGGGTTTCCGCCGACGCCTGTATGGCGTACCAGCCGCGCCCCGCCTCGTCCCGTCCTTTATCAATGACGGTGAGGCAGACGCCGCAATGGGCGATGGAAGCCCCGATGTCGATGCTATCGACGTCGAAAGCGGTATTGATTTCAAAGCGGGCTTCGCCCTGCCGATCCACGGCGCGGACGGTCCCGACGTCAGTGATGATTCCGGTGAACATGGCGCGGGAGATTAGCCATTTTTACGCCCGCGCGGAAGGTGTGATCGCGAAAGGCTGCGGCGCGTTGGCGGCGCCCGGTTGCCGCCTGACCGGTCCGGCGCCATATTGCCCTCATGCTTATCGAATTCTACGCTGACCTGATTTGTCCGTGGTGCTACATCGGCTGGCGCCGGCTGCGCCGCGCCGTCGCCGAACGCCCCGCCGTGAAGCCTGACATCCGCTGGCAGCCGTTTCAGCTTAACCCCGACATGCCGGCCGGCGGCATGGACCGTCAGTTATACCTGCACGCCAAGTTCGGCAGCCGCGAAAGGGCGCGGCAGATTTACGGCGTGGTGGAGGAAACCGCGCGCCGCGACGGGCTGACGTTGAACCTCGGCCGCATTCGCCGCACGCCCAGCACCTTTGACGCCCACCGGCTGGTGCGCTGGGCGGAAAGCCAGGGCGAGGCGGCCCTGCTGGTGGAGGCGCTGTTCAGCGCCTATTTCAGCGAGGGAGCCGACCTGTCCGACGCCGACACGCTGACGGAAACGGCGGTTTCCGCCGGCTTCAGCCGCGCCGGGGCCCGCACGCTGCTGGCTGGAACCGACGAGGCGGC
>CALGOL010000010.1 GCA_937960755.1 uncultured Azospirillum sp. | reverse complement strand
CGCGGCGACCGCGATCATCAGGATCGGCGCGACGCGCATATCGTCCTCGTTCCAGTTGCGGCCGCCATGCTAGCATGCTTCGGCGATTCCCGCCATTTTCGCCCTCTTTTCACCTCCCCCGGAGAGACCGCATGTCCCAGCCGCCCTTGACGTTCCGCGCGCGCTTCCTGCCCGGACTGTTCGCGTGCCTCGGCTGGGGCGGGTTGCTGCTGTTCGCCGTGCTGGGCGTCGCGGCTTGGCTGGGCCTGGGCGAGACCCATGGCGTGGCGATCTCTATCGTTCTTTTCTTCTTCGTCGGCATGCCGGGGCTGGCGCTGGGTCTGGTGTTCTTGATGATGTCCCGTTGGGAATGGGGGGAGCGGGATGAGGAAGACGAAGAAGCCGCCGCCGCCGTCAGGGAACTGCCGACGTTTCTACTGCACGGAGGGATTATTCGCGACGAAGGCGAGATAGGGCAGCCGGCGGATGGCCTCCGCGACCAGCAGATAGGCGACGGCGAAGGACAGCAGCGACGACAAGAAGTAGCCGTAACCGTACCAAGCGAAACCCATGTTGCTGAACCACCACGTGGCGACGACATTGGTCGTCAGGTAAAAGCACTGGACGAATAAGTTGCGCCGCCGCAGATCGAAGTACGACAATATAATGGTGCAGAACATAAACATAACCTGAAAAAAAGCACCCAAAACGCCAAATCGAAACATGCCGATCTGGCGATAATTTAAGCCTAGCGCCCCAATAATGCTCGGGGCCAGAAAGATAACCACGGCGCAGATGGCGCCCTGCAAGATAATAAGATTGCGCGAGCTCTCAACCAGCGCGACAATGATCGCCTTATGATTGCGGGCAATCTGCTGCCAAGTGGCGTGATTCTGGATATCGCGATAAAAATTCTGATAATGTTCAAAAAAACGGGTTTCAATATTGACGGTGAAGATCGTCAAGGCCGGCATAACCGACAGATAGGCGACAAACATCGCGCTGTCGTAAGCGGAATAAATCACCAGCGCGCCCGATATCACTTCGCGCTGCGGCGCAAACCACATCAGCCATTTGTCGGCCCAAACCGCCAGATTGGCGACGAGGCCGATCAACGCCAAATCCCAGTAGCGGCGAAAATAGCCGGCGAACGCGAAAACCCGCGTCACGCCATAGGGATATTCGGCGAAAACTCGCGCGATCAGCACGAACTGAATGAACGCCAGACCGATGGTGAACCCGATCACCATGCCCAGCGGCCCGACCATCGATCCTAACACCACAGCGCCGGCCAAACCGACGAACATGCCGGCGCCGAAACTGACGGTGACGGCGGTGTAGTCCTTTAGCGCCGACAAAAAGATCGACACCACCCAAATGCCGCCGACCATGAGAAAATTACTGACCGCCGCCGCCGTCATGCCCGGCGTCAAGCCGCCGGCGAATAGGTAAAATGGGCCGGCGACGGCGATAGACAGGGCGTAGGCCGACGCCAACGTCGCCAGCAGCATGCCGGGCGCGCCGTCAACCTGCTTCAGATAAATGCAGTCGGCGAGATAGCGCGTCGCCACCAGCAGCAAGGGGCCGGTCAGCACCACCGAGAAGCAAAAATTGTAGATGATGACGACACGGAACAGGGTCAGTTCGTCCCTGGTCAGCAATTCGCCGCCCGCCACGTTGACCCCCGCCAAAGCGAGGATGGTGAACATCCACGGGCCGGAGGTGATGAAGGCCGAATGGGCGTGGCCTTGCAGCACCCCCAGGATGTCGTCGCGACGCGCCAGCTTGCGCAGCGCAAAGCCGATGCCGGCCATATCGTGGTTTCCCCTTCCGCCCCGCCGTCGCCTTACGCCTGCTTGGCGTCGATGATAGCGCGGCGAATAGCGCGGGTCTTGGTGAAATGATCTTGCAGCTTTTCGCCTTCGCCCCAGCGGATCGCGCGCTGCAACGCCGTCAAATCCTCGGTGAAGCGCTGCAAGATATCCAGAACCGCTTCCTTGTTGTTCAAGAACACGTCGCGCCACATCACGGGATCCGATGCGGCGATGCGGGTGAAGTCGCGAAAGCCGGATGCTGAAAACTTGATGACTTCCGACTTGGTGTGCTCCTCCAGGTCGGAAGCGGTGCCGACGATGGTGTAGGCGATCAGGTGCGGCAGGTGGGAGGTGATGGCCAGCACTTGGTCGTGATGCGACGGCTCCATCACCTCAACCTTCGAACCACAGCCCTCCCACAGGCTGATAAGCTTGGCGAGCGCCGCTTCGTCGGCGCCGGGCGGCGGCGTCAAAATGCACCAGCGCCCCTGAAACAGTTCAGCGAAACCGGCGGCGGGGCCGGAATGCTCGGTGCCGGCGATGGGGTGGCCGGGGATGAAATGGACGCCGTCCGGGATGACCGGAGCCAAATCGCGCAAGGCGGTCTGTTTGACCGAGCCGACGTCGGTCAGGATCACCCCTGGCCGCAGCAACGGCGCCAGTTCGTCGGCCAGCGCGGCGTAACCGCCGACCGGAATGGCGATCACCACCAGTTCCGCCCCGTCCAGCATCAAAGCCAAATCGGTCGAGGCTTCATCCGCCACGCCGAGCTCCCTGGCGATACGGCAAGCCTCGGCGCTGCGGTCGCAGCAGGTGACTGTCTGCGCTAGTCCATACGCCTTGATCGCCCGCGCCAGCGACGAGCCGATGAGCCCGATGCCGATAAAAGCGACGCGACGAAACAGGGGGGCGACGGTGGCGGACATGGCTTTATCCAGACTAAAGTTATTCTTGCCGGCGCCGCTCTGTTGACGAAGCGCGCCAGCCGGACAATCATTGAAACGGAGTTCACCCGTAAATCAAGGAGTTCATCCTCATGTCCGCCAATCCCGCCAAGGCCGCCGCCGTTTGCCTGCTCGCCGCCGGGGTGACGCTGGGCGGCTGCTCCGCCAATTCGTCGCGCGAAATGGCGGGCGGGGTCGGCGCGGTGGCCGGCGGCATTCTGGGCGCGGTG
>CALGOL010000009.1 GCA_937960755.1 uncultured Azospirillum sp. | reverse complement strand
CAGGTTCGGCGCCGCGTACAGCAGCCCCAGCGCGCAAATCACAGCGACAAGGATCGCTTTCCATTTCGGAATATGGACCATGAATCAAGAACCGCCGTTTTTGTCGCGCGCGCGCGCCGGATCGAACCTGTTTAGCTTAACAGTTTGTTTTACTTGGAATCGGCCTCGGCGTCGCCCTTGGCCGGCTCGCCCTTGGCCAGCACCAGCGAAATGGTGGCGCGCATGCAGCGGACGCGGACGTTTTCAGCGATTTCGACGGTCACTTCGTCGTCGGCCACCCGCGTCACCGTGCCGACGATGCCGCCGCCGGTCACCACCTTGTCGCCGCGGCGCACCGCTTCCAGCATGGCCTTGTGTTCTTTCATCTTCTTTTGCTGCGGACGGATCAGCAGGAAGTAGAAGACGATAAAGATCAGCACCAGCGGCGCGAATTGAACCAGCATGTCGGCGCCGCCGGGCGCAGCGCCCGCCGCCTGGGCGTAGGCCGTGGAAATGAACATTTTGCTCAGCGCTCCCCGCAAATGACGTTTGTCCAACGGGGCGGGCGTTCGCCCCCCATCGGATGGGCGCGACTATAACCGCCCTTCGCCCATATGCAAGACCGGAGCGCCCGAGCCGCCGGACCGGAATGCGACGCAGCCGCGCAAGGCGCGATTCGCACGGGGCGTATTGGCGGATTGCTTCAATGTCGCTACAAGATATGGCGTGTGCCTCTGTTGTAAGATGACGACGCCTTGGACTCCCTGCTTCCGATACCGGGCGACGCCGCCGACCCGGCGCTGACGATTTTGCGCCGGACGTTCGGTCACGCCGATTTTCGCGGCCTGCAACGGGGCGTCGTCGACCATTTGATCGGCGGCGGCGACGCCATTGTGCTGATGCCCACCGGCGGCGGCAAGTCGTTGTGCTACCAAGTGCCGGCGCTGGCGCGGCCAGGCGTCGGGCTGGTGGTCTCGCCGCTGATCGCCTTGATGCGCGACCAGGTGGAGGCGTTGCGCCGGGCCGGCGCGCGCGCCGCCTACATCAACTCGTCGATGGACCTCGACGACGCCAGAGCGGCCGAGCGCGACATGGTCGCCGGCCGGCTGGATCTGGTTTACGTCGCGCCGGAACGGCTGGCGACGCCGCGGTTCCTGTCGCTGTTGGAGCGCACCCGGCTTTCCGTGATCGCGTTCGACGAAGCGCACTGCGTCTCAGCCTGGGGGCATGATTTTCGCCCGGAGTATCTGCAATTGGGCGTGCTGGGGGAAATGTTCCCCCACGTCCCGCGCGCCGCGCTGACCGCCACCGCCGACGCCCGCACCCGGCTGGAAATCGCCGAACGGCTGAACTTGCCGAACGCTCGTTGGTTCGTCGCCGGCTTCGACCGCCCCAACATCACCTACCGCGTCGCCGCCAAGCCGGGGGAAAAGCCGCGGCTGCTGCGGTTTTTAGAGGCCCGCCACCCCAAATCCGCCGGCATCGTCTATTGCCTGTCGCGCGCCAAGGTGGAGGAGACCGCGCGCTGGCTGTGCGAGGAGGGCCGTTTCGCCCTGCCCTATCACGCCGGCCTGCCCGCCGCGACCCGCCAAGCCCACCAGGATCGTTTTTTGAACGAACCTGGGATCACCATCGTGGCGACGGTGGCCTTCGGCATGGGCATCGACAAGCCCGACGTGCGTTTCGTCGCCCACCTCGACCCGCCGCGCAGTCTGGAGGCGTATTACCAGGAAACCGGCCGCGCCGGACGCGACGGCCAGCCCGCCGACGCCTGGATGGCGTATGGCTTGGCCGACGCCGTGTCGATGCGCATGCTGCTCAACCAGTCCGACGCGCCGGAGCACCACCGCCACGCCGAACGCGCCCGGCTCGACGCGCTGTTCGGCTATTGCGAAACCGCGCGCTGCCGCCGCCAAGTGCTGTTGGCCTACTTCGGTGAGGAATTGAAACAGCCTTGCGGCAATTGCGACGTCTGCCTGAAGCCGCCCGCCACCTGGGACGGCACCGAAGCGGCGCAAAAGGCGCTGTCGGCGGTCTACCGCACCGGCCAGCGCTACGGCGCCGGCCACCTGACCGACGTCCTGCGCGGCACGGCCACGCCCAAGGTGCTGGAGCAGGGTCACCACCTGATAAAGACCTTCGGCGTCGGCAAGGATTTATCCAAAAGCGACTGGCAAGCGGTGTTCCGCCAATTGCTGGCGGCGGGCATGCTGGCGGTGGACGCCGACGGATTCGGCGGCTTTATGCTGGCCGACGCCGGCTTGCCGGTGTTGCGCGGCCAGGAAACCTTGCGGCTGCGCCGCGACCAGCCGTCGCAGGCGGCGCGCGAGGTGCGCGGCGAGTTCAGGCGCAACTATGGGAACATGCGGCCGCGGCGCCGAGAACGATAATGTTTCCAGTGGCGTGCGGCGCGACCGAACGTTAGAATGGTTTGGTTCCACCATAAGGTTCGCCTCCATGACCGACGAAGAGCGCATTGTTGAATTGACCGCCGCCCTGGCCGCTTTGGCGCAGAAAAAGGTGGCGCAAATTAAAGAGGCGACCGCCGGCACGCGGACGCTGGCGCTTAACGCCTTGATCGAAGCGACGCGGGCCGGCGAATTCGGCCGCGGTTTCGCCGTGGTGGCGGGCGAGGTCAAGCACGTCTCAGAAAACGTCAACGTCATCGCCAATTCGCTGGAAGCAGAGCTGTTGCAGGCGATCCGCGAGTTGAGCGACCTCGCTCAGCAGATGATGGCGCGCAATCAGCAGTAAGACCGCCTCGGGTCTTTCCTTCGTCGGCGAATCAGCCGCGCTTCCCAACAGCGGAGCGCGGCTTTCGCCGTCGACAGAAAAAAAGGCCGCCGGATGCCGGCGGCCTTTAAGTCTAGGGAGGAAACGCCCAAGAAGTGCGTTACAGCCGACAACGCCATCGCGCCATCCATGCTGCAATGCACAATATAGAGATCTTATTGTCGAATAGCAAGAGGCAATAAGTATACCTATAAAAATCAGTGTTTTATGATATCTGAAACGGTAGCGACGCAAATCCGTCTCGTCAGAGATTGCCGCAATGCAGCACGATTCGGCGGCGCCACGAGTATTGCGCGCCGATTGGTTCGGTGCTAATCCATTGATATGTCCGATCTTCCGCTGCTGCTCGCCGACATCGGCGCCACCAACGCCCGCTTCGGCCTTGTCCGCGACGGCGCGCTGAACGAAAGTCGCATCCTCGCTTGCGCGGATTTCGCATCGCCCGCCGACGCTGCGCTGGCTTTTCTCGCCGACATTCCTGCCGACTCGCGGCCCCGTCAAGGAGCCTTCGCCCTCGCCGGCCCCGTGCTGGGGGACGAAGTGACGATGATTAACCGCGGCTGGACGTTTTCGCTGGAAGCGACGCGCAAGGCGTTGGGTTTGGATCGCTTCGTCGCCGTCAACGACTTCACCGCCGTCGCGCTGGCGGCGCCGCGGCTGGGGCCAGATCGGAAGAGCGTCGTGTAGGGAAAGAGGGTAGATCTCG
>CALGOL010000008.1 GCA_937960755.1 uncultured Azospirillum sp. | reverse complement strand
GGGCCCGCGCGGGCTGGCGATGCAGCCGGTGGTGCGCGACTGGCTGGCGCGGGTTCCGGTGCCGAACAACGTCCGCGTCGTGGCGGACATCGACCCGCAGAGCTTTTTGTGAGCGGGGGGTTTCCGGAGCGCTCCGCGTTGACGGCATAATTCTTCCCGTCACGGATGGGGCTTTGAGGGTGTTGGGGTCGGAGGTATGGCGCCAAATGCGGTTTCGTATTAACAATTCGCGTTGTCCGTTGGATGGAAGTACAAATGTATCTAAGGATTAAATGATGTTGTTAAAAAGCATCACGCTCACAAAATTCCTCAGCTATGGAAGCGCCGCGTCGACCATCGAACTTCGTCCGCTAAACGTCATCATCGGCCCCAATGGTTCGGGCAAATCCAATCTTATTGAGGCGATTGAGCTTCTTCGCGCCACGCCGAAAGATTTGCTGACGCCCATTCGCGACGGCGGGGGGGTGAGAGAGTGGCTGTGGAAGGGGGGCGAGGAAAAGACCCCCACCGCCAAGGTTGAAGCGATTGTTGATTACCCCAAAGGTCGACTATGGTTGCATTATGCTCTAAGCTTTACAGAGGTTAGTCAACACTTTCAAATTTTGGATGAAAGAATTAAGAAAGATGCACCCAAAATTGGTCACCAAAATCTTTACTTATACCGTTATATAAACGGGCGCGGATTTTTAAGTATAAATGGAAATAATCGTCAAATCCAGTATGACGAAATAGATCCTACCGCATCGATTCTTTCGCAGATCAGAGATCCGGATCAGTATCCGGAAATAACTTACCTAGGAAACATCTTTCCTAAGATACGGTTATATAGAGAGTGGCATTTCGGCCGCTACACGACACCACGTCTGCCCCAGAAAGCCGACCTTCCCAACGAGCGCTTGGAGCCTGATGCGAGCAATCTGGGATTGGCCCTTAATCGCCTTAGGCGTGACCCGGCGGCAAAAAAACGTCTCATTGAATCTCTACGTGTCTTGTACGACGGGATTGATGACTTTGACGTGCAGATTGAAGGCGGGACGGTGCAGGTTTTCTTGCAAGAAGGGCGAAATGTTATTCCGGCGACGCGACTCTCCGACGGCACGCTGCATTATCTCTGTTTGCTCGCCGTGCTTTGTCACCCAGACCCCGGCCCCTTGGTCTGTATTGAAGAGCCGGAACTGGGACTTCACCCCGATGTTTTGCCCACGCTGGCGACGCTTCTCAAGGAAGCCTCTGAACGCACGCAGCTTATCGTCACCACGCATTCCGACGTCTTGGTGGACGCACTGACCGACACGCCGGAAGCCATTCTGGTGGCGGAACGGTCGGAGAGCGGCACCACCCTTGAGCGGCTAAGCGCTGAAAAACTAAAGCCGTGGCTGGAGAAATATCGACTGGGCGAATTGTGGACACGTGGAGATATTGGGGGGACGCGGTGGTGAATCTCTATGTTGAAGGCGGAGGCGACTCCAACGCCTTAAAAACATTTTGTCGTCAAGGGTTCAGCAGTTTCATCACGAAGGCTGGCGTCAAAAATCGCCCGCGAGTCGTCGCTTGCGGCGGTCGTCGCGACGCTTATGAATCATTTTGCACCGCGATCGCCAATGGCCAACAAGCCATGCTTCTCGTGGACAGCGAAGCCGCGATTTCCAGCGGCTGCCAAAATGGCGAGCCGGAAAATTGGTCGCCATGGAAGCATCTCAAGCAGCGCCCAGGGGACGGCTGGGATAAGCCCAATGAAGCCCAGGAACGCGATTGCCATTTGATGGTTCAAGTCATGGAATGCTGGTTTCTGGCTGATCGAGAATCCTTAGCATCCTTTTTTGGTCAAGGCTTTAAGGAAAACCAACTCCCGCCGACGGCCAGAGCCATTGAAGAGATTTCAAAGGACGACGTATACCGCGCCTTAGCGAACGCCACCGCGCACTGCAAAACCAGAGCCCCGTACGGGAAGGGAGAGCATTCCTTCAAGCTGCTGGCATTAGTTAACCCAGCCAGCGTTGCAAACGCTTCGCCTTGGGCGGAACGTTTCATCACGGAGCTTAAAAAGAAGATGGGCGATTAGCGCCTGAATCGCGCCCCGACCAGCGCCGGGGCGCCCATAAACGCTTACACCAAATATGCACACGCCCCCCAAGTCAGGAAACGCCTCCCCCGTCAGGCGTGCCCGGCTTCGCCCGACAGCATGCGCGGGTCGACGCCCAAAGTGGCGATGGAGCGCTCCCACTTCGCCGACAAATCCGGGTCGAACAGCAGGCTTTCCTGACACGGCGCAGTCAGCCAGCCGTTGGCGTGAATCTCCGCATCCAACTGCCCCGGCCCCCAACCGGCGTAGCCCAGCAGCAGTATCGACCGCTCCGGCCCGGCGCCGTTGGATAGCGCGCGCAGAATGTCGATGGTGGCGCTGAGCGCCACCTCCTCATCCACCACCAAAGTTCCCTCGCGGACGTAATCGGTGGAGTGCAGCACGAAGCCGCGCCCCGATTCCACCGGCCCGCCGTAATGCACCGGCGTATCCGCCCCCACCGCCGGGGCGTCCATGTCCAATTGCTCCAGCAGATCGGAAAAAGTGATGTTGCCGAACAGCTTATTGACCACCAGCCCCATGGCGCCGTCTTCGTTATGGGCGCACAAGTAAATCACCGTGCGCTGAAAACGCGGGTCAGCCATGCCGGGCATCGCGATCAGCAATTGACCGGCGAGGTATTCCGAACCGGCGGCGCGGCGCATATCTGCGGAGCTATGGCGCAATCGTCTCGGCATGTCGGGCGTTCCTGCGCTATGTCTTCGAATACAAGGGCGATTGAACGGCGGGAGCGGCGAGCCCCAGGGTTTGACAAAGACCATGGTAGCACCGAACATCGCCAAAAAGGGTAAATGTTTGTTTCGAAAAACCGCTTCAAGGACGATTCGCATGACCAAAGCGGCGGCTTTGCTGGCTTTTTTGGCGATGGTCGCCAGTTGGACCGCCGCGGCGGGCGCCGGCGAAAGCAGCGCCGACGGCTGGGTGAAAGCCCCCTCGACGCCGATTTCAGCCCGGCTGATCGCCGCCCCCGCCGCCGTCGGCGACTTGACCGAGATTCGCGCCGGGCTGGAGGTGAAGCTTGGCGACGGCTGGAAAACCTACTGGCGCGCCCCCGGCGACGCCGGCCTGCCCCCCGCCGTGACCTGGAAGGGCTCGGAGAATCTGGCGGCGGCGGAGATGGACTATCCCGCCCCCATTCGCTTCACCATCCTCGGCATCGAAACGGTGGGCTACGCCAAGCATGTGGTGTTGCCGCTGCGTCTGACCCTGGCCAAGCCCGGCGAAGCGCTGCACTTGCGGGCGGAAGCCGACTTGCTGGTCTGCGCTGACATTTGCGTGCCGGAAAAATTCGCCCTCGCCCTTGCCCTGCCCGCCGGGACGGCGCAGCCCTCACCCCATTTCGCTGCGGTCGCCCGCGCCTTTTCCGCCATCCCCGGCGACGGCCGCGGCGCCGGC
>CALGOL010000007.1 GCA_937960755.1 uncultured Azospirillum sp. | reverse complement strand
GGCTGATGTCGGGCGTCGGCGGCGCGGCGGCCGTGGTTTTGCTCGCCTACTACAGCCCGCCCGGCGGCGCGGCGGCGGCCGCGATCATCATTCTTTTATCAGCCATCGGCTTTTTTTTCGCCGCCAAGCAGGTGGATCTCGCCTTGCGCGGCGATCAGATGACGATGAACGTCGGCGCTTTCGCCTTGCAGATCATCAGCAACATGCCGGTGTTGCGGGCGTTCGCCGCCGAACGGCGGGCGTTGTCCCAATGGGCGGCCAACTCGGCTGAAATGCGGGCGCGGAGCTTGCGCGCACGGGCCGTCGGGAACGCTTTTGAGGCGATTTTGGCGGGTGGTCAAATTCTCGCCGTCGCGGCGATCTTCGCCGTCTTAAGCTATTCGTCGGGCGCGGCGGAGGCGCTCTCCACCGGCGGGACGATGGCGTTCATCGCGGCGTTCCAGGCGTTTTTATCAGCGGGGACCGTCGTTTCTCGCGGCGTCAATCAACTGGTCAACCTCAAGCCGCAACTCGCCATGGCGCAACCGCTGCTGGACAGCCCGCCTGAAACCGCGGCGCACGCCAGAGACCCCGGCGCGATCAGCGGCGCGATTGAGGTCAACGCCGTCAGTTTCCACAGCGACGGCGGCAAGCAGATTTTAAAATCAGTGTCGTTTCGCGCGCCCGCCGGCGCCTTCGTCGCGCTGGTCGGACCGTCCGGCGGCGGCAAGACGACCCTGATGTCGTTGCTGATTGGTTTTGAAACGCCGAGCGCCGGGGCGATCCGCTACGACGGCCGCGACCTCGCCAGTCTCGACTTGACCAAACTGCGGCGGCAAATCGGCTATGTGCGCCAAAACGGCCGCCTGTTCGCCGGCACGCTGCGCGAAAACATTCAAGGCCCCTACCCCGCCGACCTGGCCGACGTTTGGCGCGCGGCGGAGCAAGCCGGCGTCGCCGACGACATTCGCGCCATGCCGATGGGGCTGCACACCGTCGTGACCGAAGGGGCGGCGGCGTTTTCAGGCGGGCAGATCCAACGGCTGCTGCTGGCCCGCGCGCTGATTGGATCGCCAAAAATCTTGCTGTTGGACGAAGCCACCAGCGCGCTGGACAACATCGCCCAAGCCCATGTCGCCCGCAGCATCGACGGATTGGGCAGCACCCGTATCGTCGTCGCGCATCGGTTAAGCACCGTGCGCAACGCGGATTTGATTTTGTTCATGGAGCAAGGACGGATCGCCGAGTCCGGAAGTTATGACGAATTGATCGAGCGGGGCGGCGCGTTCGCCCGTTACGCCCGGCTTCAAGCGACGGCGCAGCCACGGGGAAAACAATGACGAAGATAGCGCGAAGCGTCCTTTTTCCGGCGTTCGCGGCGTTTCTAGCCCTTTCGTCGTCGGCGTGGGCCGGGGCGACTTTGGACGGAATACGGCTGCGCGGCTCGGTGATCTGCGGCGTCTCCACCGGCTCGATGGGTTTTTCGTCGGAAAGCGTCGACGGCGCATGGACCGGCTTGGACGTGGATTTTTGCCGCGCCGTCGCCGCGGCGACGCTGGGGGACGCCGGCAAGGTTCGCTTTGTCCCGCTCGACGTGAATGAAAGCTTTGAATCGCTGACGCTTGGCGAAATCGACGTGCTGGCGCGCAGCGTCACCTGGACCTATTCGCGCGACACGTCGAAAGGCGTGGTTTTCGTCGGCGTCAGTTATTTCGACAGCCAGGGCTTCCTGGTGAAAAAAGAGCGTGACGTCAAGACGCTGGAAGACATGAAGGACGCGCGCATTTGCTTCGTGCGCGACACCACCAACGAAGCGAATTTGAAAGACGCTTTCGCCGCCAAGGGGTTGGCCTTTACGCCGGTCCCGCTGGACAGCGAGGAATTGCTGCTTGTCAGCTTCCAGTCCGGCCGCTGCGACGTGGTCACGGCGGACAAAAGCACGCTGCACGGCCAGCGTCAGGATTTGCGCAAACCGGATTCCGTAACCATTCCGCCCCTGGCGATTTCCAAAGAGCCGTTGGGGCCGGCGGTGCGTCAAGGCGATGAGCAATGGCATGCGGTGGTGCGCTGGGTGCTGTTCGCGCTAATCAACGCCGAAGAGGCGGGGGTGACGTTGGCGAACCTGGGCGAGATGATGCGCAGCGCCGACCCGACGGTCGCGGCGCTGCTGCGCGGCGTCGGCGGCGAAAACGCCTTGGGACTTTCCCCCGGCTGGGTGGCGGACGTCATTCGCCAGACCGGCAATTATGGCGAGATTTTCAGCCGAAATGTCGGCGAGAAAAGCCGTTTGGGTATTGAACGCGGCTTGAACAGGCTATGGAGCGACGGCGGCTTGATGTTCGCGCCGCCGTTTCGCTGACCTTGCCCCCCGGATCTTGCCCCATATTGTCGCCCCGTTCACGGGAGCGTGGATTGAAACCGCCACTGCCGAAGCGGCGGCGAAATGCGCCGTTCATTCGCCCTTTCTGATCTCCAGTCCGGCGGCGACAGCCTGTAAAACTTCATCCGATATCGGCTGTCCCGCCGACGCCCGCGCCAGCACCAAAGCGC
>CALGOL010000006.1 GCA_937960755.1 uncultured Azospirillum sp. | reverse complement strand
CGAGATCTACACTCTTTCCCTACACGACGCTCTTCCGATCTTGACGAGGAAAAAGATAGGAAAATCAAAGCCTCAAGAAATGCGTGAATCCGATAGCTGAGTAAAACGGGGACGAAGGAAGGAAAAGCAGTCCCTTAGCGCGGCTTGACCGCCAGCATGCGCTCCACCGAGCGGCGAGCGCGGTCGGCCAGTTCCGGCTCGATCTCCACCCGCGGCTCCAGGGTTTGCAGCGCCGACAGGATGTTCGCCAGGGTGATCTTCTTCATGTGCGGGCAGAAGTTGCACGGGCGGACGAACTCGGTCCCCGGCGAGGCCGCGGCGATGTTGTCCGACATCGAGCATTCGGTGACCAGCAGCACCTTTTCCGGCTTCTGCTTATCGACGAAGGAAATCATCTGCGCGGTGGAGCCGACGAAATCCGCCACCCCCAGCACGTCGCCCGGACATTCCGGGTGGGCGATGACGACGGGGCGCGCGCCTTGGCGGGCGTGCTGGTCGCGGAACGCGGCGATTTGCTGGCCGGTGAAGCGCTCATGCACTTCGCAAGCGCCTTCCCACGGGATGATCTCCACTTCCGGGACTTCGCTTTGCACGTAAGACGCCAGATAACGGTCGGGCAGGAAGACGATCTTTTCCGCCCCCAGCGAACGCACCACCTCCACCGCGTTGCCCGAGGTGCAGCAGATGTCGACTTCCGCCTTCACGTCGGCCGAGGTGTTGACGTAGGCGACGATCGGCGCGCCGGGATACTTCGCCCGCAGCGCGCGGACGTCCGCCCCGGTGATGGATTCCGCCAGCGAGCAACCGGCCCCGACGTCGGGAATCAGCACGGTCTTCGACGGGTTGAGCAGCTTGGCGGTTTCCGCCATGAAGTGGACGCCGGCCATAACAATGACGTCGGCGTCAGAATCGGCGGCGCGGGCGGCCAGCGCCAAGCTGTCGCCGACGATGTCGGAAACGCCATGGAAGATTTCCGGCGTCTGATAGTTGTGCGCCAGAATGACCGCGTTGCGTTCCGCCTTCAGCTTATTGATGGCGTAGACGTAGGGCGCGTGAAAAGGCCATTCCGCCGCCGGGATCACGCTCGACATCCGCGCGTACAGCGGGGCCGTGGCGCGTGCGACTTCCGGCGTGTAGTCGAGCGTCAAATCGGCGGGGGAAACGGCGGGGGTGATGGCGTCCGGCATGGCGGCCTTCTCCTGGCGGGGGTGCTGGGAGAGCGGGTTAGGCTCACCTCGAGCATAATATAGGCTCCGATTGAGCATAAGTTATGCTCGAGGTGAGCATATACGCCGGTAAAACCCACGCGGCAAGCAGGAATTGGCGCGCGTCCGGCGCGGGTCAGGCTTGCGACAGGGCGAAGGCGCGCTTCAGCAGCATCTTCAAATCTTGGTTTAGGCCATCAAAGCGCACGGAAAACAATCGCTTAGCCCGATTATGATAGACGACTTCGACCTCGGCGCGGGCGGAAAAGTCCGGCGCGTCCGCCAGAGTCAATTCTCCGCTCAGCCGCTCCCCGATGCGAAAGCCCTCGCCATCGAGAGACAGGCCGCCCAACGACCAGTTAACGCAAGCATAGCGCTTGTCGCCAATGGCGAAGCGCATCGCCGGATAGGCGTAGCGGGCGTAGCGCCGCCGTTCCTGCGCGGTTTCTTGTGGCGACAGCTTGTGACTGAACACCGCGTCGGTCAGCACTGCGCCTTGGATGTTGGCTAACGACAAATCGACGCCGTCAAAATTTGTCGGCCAACGCCGCCCGCCCGCCAGCGGAAAGGCGTCGCATTTGGCGTTGACCAGTTTAGAGCCGCGCAAGCTGGCGCGGCGGAAGTTCGCCCCTTGGGCGTTGGCGCCGGTCATGTCGACGCCCAGAAACGACGAATAGGAAACATCGGCCATTTGCAGATCGACGCCGCGCCAATCGCCGCCGTCGAATCGGCAGCGGCGCAGGCGGGCCCCCACCAGCGACATGCCGGGAATGTCGGCGGCCGGCGCCAGCGCAAGATCAAGGTCAAGGCGCTTGCCTTCCTTGCCTTCCGAACGGGTCCACGCATGATGCGCTTGGGCGAGGCTGAGAAATTGCTCGGCGGTCAGCACGCGGTAGCTCGGCTCCGCCAGCGCGTCGGCTGGCAATTCGCCGATCATGGCGCGGCGCAGCGCCTCCAGGTCGGCCACGGTGTCGCGCAACGTGGCGCCTTGCAGGTTGGCGCCCGACAGATCGGCGCCGATCATGATGGTTTGGGTGAGTTCCGCCCCCGACAGGTCGGCGTCCACCAGATCGGCGCCCGACAGATCGCAGCCGCTGAGGTAAGCCCCCGCCAGGATCGAGCGCTCCATCTTGGCTTCCGCCAGCGAGGTGACGCCGCCAATTTTAGCGTGATTTTCCGACTCGGCCAGTTCGCCGGGGCGGAAGTCGGCTCCGCGCATGTTGGCGTCGGTCAACGTGCAGCGGCTCATATTGGCGCCGCGCATGTCCGCCCCGGTCAGGTTGGCCCCCGACAGGTCGGCTTGTTCCAGATCGACCCCGAAAAGGTCGGCGTTGGAGAAGTTGACGCCGCGCAGCCGCGCGCGGGCGAAGCTCGCCCCCGCCAGCTTGGCCCCGGTCAGGTTGGCCCCGGAGAGATTAACCCCGGAAAAATCCTGAAAGCTGAGATCGGCGCGCTTGCCGCCCTTATGGCGCAGCCAGCGATCATGCTGCGTAAGCGCGTTCTTGATCGTCTCAAGACGGCCGTCGTCACCCTGCGCCATCGCCGTCCTCTCAATCGCCCTCGCAGTCCCGCCGCCGCTCGTCGCGCCGGGCCTGCTCCGCCCTGGTCGCCCGCAGTGTATGCGCATTCCCTTCGGAAGCGAAGGGTTTCGCATTCACGTTAGGCGGCCGGCGCGGGCGCAAAGAAGCTAATGCGCTCGCGATGCGTTGTCAAAGCCTCGCGACAACACAACCGACGCAGGCGGCTGGGAAGCGTCGGCCGCGCCGCGCAGCTTGGCCAACAGACGCGACAGGGTTTCCGGCGTGACGCCGATGGCGCGGGCGATGAAGATTTTTTTGTAGGGCAGGGCGCTGAGGTCAGGATTAAAGCCGTCCGCCGCCGGGGCGCCGATGCGGCGCAGGAAGGACAACAGCCGATCCAGCGCCGGCAACACGCGCAGCTCCTCGATATGATCGGCGAAGCCGCTGAGATTGCCGGAGATTGCGCTCATGAAATCGACCGCCGCGCCGCCGTCTTCCCGCATCATGCGGGTGGCGAGGTCGCGCGGTCCGCAAAGCGCCCGCGCTTGTCCCACCGCGCGGGCGGAAAACGGATGACGGGCGAAAGAAAAGGTCATGCCGGAAGCGAACGCTTCGCCGCGGTCAAGGATGCGGATCAGCGTTTCTTCGCCATCGGACGACATCCGATAGATTTCCAGCTTGCCGTCCAGCAGCACCGAAAACGCTTCGCCGTCGTCGTCCTGCATGAACAGGTCTTCACCGGGCGCCAGCACCCGCACCGCGCTCGCCTGCATCACCTGTTGAAACGCCGCCGGCGCCAGCGCGCGGAAGAACGGCAAGCGCCGCACGAAAGCTTGGGTTTGCTCGTCAGGTTTCGCCTGCCGTCTGCACATCGCTTCCTCCTGTCCTCTTGCCCCCGATTTTTTACGACTGTGGCAGGGATGAGGCATGCGCCGTATGACTTATATCAATCCATGGTCTCAATTCTAATTCCTAGGTATCAATTTATCGGTCCCTAGGTATCAAATTATGGAACGGGCGGACGGGCGGCGTCGCCGACCGACCGACAGAAGCGCCTTAGCCGGTCCATATCGGCGATGGCCACGCCTTTACCCTTGGCGTCGACGCCATGTTCGCGCAGCCGGGCGAAGACCCGCGACAGGCTTTCCGGCTCCATGCCCAGCCGGCTGGCGATCACCGACTTTTTATAAGGCAGCGCCACGGTGATTTCGCGCGGCGGCGCTTCCGCCGATTCGCCGTCCGACGCCAGCGACAGCAGGAACCACGCCACCCGTTGCGCCGGGTTTTGCGCTTTCAGCGCCTTGCGTTCGCGGCCCAACTGACGGTTCCAGCGGTAGAGCGCCGCCAGCATGCGCTGGGCGAGGTCGGCGTCGTCCTTCAGCGCCCCCATGAAGGTGGCGGCGCGCACCCGGATCAGGTCGGCTTCCTCCAGGGTTTCGGCGCTGACCGGATAGCGGCCGGAAGCGAACATGGCGGCTTCGGCGAAGGAGGTGACGGGTTCGACGATTTCGACGATGCTTTCCTTGCCTTCCGGCGAGATCGCCATCAGCTTCACCCGGCCCGACAGCAGGATGAAGAAGGAATCGGCTGGCGAGCCGGCGTCGAACAGCATGGCGCGGGGCGGGTGGACCTCCACCGCGGCGCCGGCGAGCAAATCCATCACCCGTTCTTCCGCCAGCCCGTCAAACAGCGGCAGCCCCATGACCATCGACGGGTCGAGCCGGCGGCGCCGGCAAACCCGGTTGGCGCGGCAGCGCGCCGCGGTCGGCGGCTCGTCGGTGACGGCGCAGACTTTTCCTCCGCACAACATGATGTTTCCCTCCCCCTTATTTTATAAGTGTCTTCCCGCCCTCAGTTATCCTCGCCGCCCTGGCAATAGCGCCCCAGCGCCTCCAGATCGGCGATGATGACGCCGTCGCCGCGGTCGGTTTCGACGCCGATGGCGCGTAGCCGCGCGAACGCCCGCGACAGGCTTTCCGGCTGCATGCCCAGCCGTTCGGCCAA
>CALGOL010000005.1 GCA_937960755.1 uncultured Azospirillum sp. | reverse complement strand
CGGCTGTCCGCCCGCTGGCCGGGGCGCGACGTCGTGGCGGTGGTTCACGACGGCGTGATCCGCGCCGCCTTGCGCGCCGCGTTGGATTGCGCGCCGGAGAGCGTGCAGAGCTTTCGCTTTGATTATCTGTCGGCGACTCGGCTGGATTACTGTCCGCTTGACGGCGCCGCCGACGCTGCGGCGTGGCGCGTCGTCGGGGTGAACCGAGCCGCCTAAACGTTATATTATAACAGCATTGCGACAAATCTGCTTGCGTTGCTCCGCGCAACCGATTGTAAGCTGTCGGAATGAGCGGCGACGACGATCACGATCACCATCCCCATGCCCATGACCCGCATCACGACCATGGCGCGTGCGTGCAGGACGCCCTGCGCCGGGCCGAGGCGCAGTGCGCCCGATCCGGCGCGCGGCTGACGCCGTTGCGCCGCCGAGTGCTGGAGCTGGTGTGGTCCAATCACAAACCCCATGGCGCCTATGCGCTGCTGGAGGCGTTGGAGCGGGAATCGGATCGCAAAATCGCGCCGCTGACGGTCTATCGCGCGCTGGACTTTCTAGTCGAGCAGGGTTTGGCCCATCGGATCGAATCGCTGAACGCATATGTCGGATGCAGCGCCCCCGGCGACGGCCATTCCGCACAGTTTTTAGTGTGCGAGCGCTGCGGCTGCGCGCAGGAGATCGACGACGCAGCGATATCCGCCGCGGTAGGCGATTCGGCCGCCGCCAGAGGCTTCGCCGTTCGCCGCAAAACCATCGAAATCAGCGGCGTCTGCCGCATTTGTCAGGAGTTGCCCCGTTGAGCGAATCTTCCCCAAAACTGCGGTTGCCGGTTTCCGTGCTGACCGGCTTTCTTGGCTCCGGCAAGACGACGTTGTTGCAGCGCCTGCTGCGTCATCCCGGCATGTCGCGCGTCGCCGTGGTTATTAACGAGTTTGGCGAAGTCGGCTTGGATCATCTGCTGATCGCCAAAGCGTCGGAAAACATGGTGGTGATGGACGGCGGCTGCGTGTGCTGCTCGATCCGCGGCGATCTGGTGGATACGCTGAAGGACTTGTTTTTGAAGCGGGTGCGCGGCGACATCCCCGAATTTGACCGTGTGGTGATCGAAACCACCGGGCTCGCCGATCCGGCCCCGGTGATCCATACGCTGATGACCGACCCCTTGCTGGCGGCGCGCTTCCGTCTGGATGGCGTCATCGCCACGGTGGACGCCGCCCACGGCATGCGCCAGTTGGACCAGCAGCCGGAAAGCGTCAAACAGGCGGCGGTCGCCGACCGCATCGTTCTGACCAAAGCCGACGTCGCCACCTCCGTCGCGACGCTGGCCCTGTGCAAGCGGTTGGCCGACATCAACCCGGCGGCGCCGATCATCCCCGCCGCTTTCGGCGACGTCGATCCCAAGGCGCTGTTCGACGCCGGCCTGTTCAATCCGGCGACCAAGTCCCCCGACGTTCAGCGCTGGCTGAGAGAAGAGGTCTACCGCGCCGCCGGCGACGGCCACGGCCACGGCCATGAACACGGCCACGACGATCACGCCGGTGACGATCACGCCGGTGACGATCACGCTGCTTGCGATCACGACCACGGCCATTGCGCCCACGCGCATGACCATGACCATGACCATGACCATGACCATCATCACCATCATCACGACGTCAATCGCCACGACGACCACATCCGCGCCTTCTGCCTGATTGAAGAGGCGCCGGTGCCGTGGAATCGCTTCGTCGACTTCATGGAGTCGCTGATTAACGAGCGCGGCGAACAAATCCTGCGTATTAAGGGCCTGCTCAACGTCGTCGAAGCTGAGGGGCCGGTGGTGGTTCATGGCGTGCAGCACATGTTCCATCCGCCGGTGCGGCTGGAGGAATGGCCGAGCGAAGACCGTCGCTCGAAGCTGGTGTTCATCACCCGCGACGTCGGCGACGACGTTATCGCGCCGATGTTCAAGCGGCTGGTGCGGGATTAGAGCGGGGCGCCGAAAGAATGACTTTCGGCGGATTGGTTGGGCCATTGAGGCCAAGCACCCCCGTGGGCGCGAAGCCAAGCGCGCGGATGCGCGCGCCCGGCGCCTGAGGGCGCCCTTAATCGGTCACGATTAAGGGCGATTGGTGTTAGAGCGGGGCGCCCGCCGGTTCGGGGTCGATCAGCCGCCGCCAAATGTCGTCGAACGCCAAGTGGCGTTCGGCGAACAGGGCGAGCAGCCGCGGGTCGAAATGCTCCGCCGGATTGATTCGGTCATCGCCGCGGGTCATGATCTCCACCGCTTTTTCGTGACTGAACGGCGGCTTGTAGGGTCGCTTGCTGCGCAAAGCGTCGTAGACGTCGGCGACGGCGACGATGCGCGCCGCCAGCGGGATCTCGGCGCCGCGCAAGCCCCGCGGGTAACCGCCGCCCGCCCATTTTTCATGATGGCCGTAGGCGATGTCGGCCGCCATTTTCAGCCGATCCGACGCCGCCAAAATCTCATAGCCGTAAAGGGAGTGCTTTTGCATCTCCGTCCATTCCGCCGTGTCCAGCCGCGCTTTCTTGTGTAAAATCGCCTGATCCACCGACATCTTGCCGACGTCGTGCAGCGCCGCCGAATAATGAATCTCGTCGCAAAACGCCCGCGGGCAGCCTGACCACTGCGCCAGGGCATAGGAATACTCGTTAACCCGCAAGATGTGATTGCCGGTGTCCTCGTCATGCAGTTCGGCGGCGCGGGCCAGCAGCGTCACCGACAACATGAAAGCGCTTTCGGTTTCGTTTTGCAGCCGGTTGACGCGGGCCCGCTCGTCGCGCAGCTTGCGATTGCTTTCCCGCAAGCGCTCTTGATAAACGGCGCGTTCGATGGCGCGGCCGACGATGGCGTTGACCGGGGCGATCATTTCGGCGTGCTCGGGGGCGAAAGGCGACGCGCGACCGTCAGCGTCGCGCCGGTTGATAAGCTGCATCACCCCAACGGTTTTGCCGCCATAACCCGCCAGCGCGAACGCCATGATCGACCCGGTGCGAAAGCCGGTCTTCTCGTCAAACGCCGGATTGAAACGATAGGGGGAATCGGCGCCAAGCGCGTAAGCGTCGTCGATGAAAAGCGTCCGGCCGCTGGTGGCGACGTATCCGGCGATAGAGCCGCCGTCCGCTGGGAACTTAAAGGACGCGAGCGAGGTTTTGACCACGTCGTTTTGCAGCGCCGCGGCTTCCAGCATCCGCTTGCGACCGCCGCCGCCGATGATGAAAACCGAGCCGGCCTCGGCCCGCGTCAGTTCGCGGCACTTCGCCAGCACCCGCGCCGCCAGCGCCCGCACCGACTGGCCGGGCGCCTGCTCGATGAATTCGACAAACTGCTCTACCAGACTCAAGGCGGCGGTCATCCTTGACAAGACAAGGCGCGCCGGCGCCCGATCAGTACACAATAAGCGCAACGGCGAAGCCGGGCAATTCTCTCTTAACGCGCAAAGCGGTGAAACTCCAGCTTGCCAGCCCCGCAACGCGGACAGGACCAATCGTCTGGTAGTTCTTCAAACGGCGTCAGCGGCGGATTTTCCCAGGCGGCTTCGCCGAGGCGGGGGTCGTAAACATAGCCCGGACATTCGGAACCCATGCAGCGCCAAAGGGAATCCAGCCGCGGGTCATCCAACGCCGCGGCGCGGAGCAGTGACGGGGCCATCAGTAAAGGCAGGCCGGCCAGCAACGCCCGGCGCAGCGGAAAAAACGGCGGCGCGGTCATGGGTCATGCTCCCAATCTTAAGGTGTCTATCAATAATACCCTGCAAAGATTGCATTATTTTGTTTGGCCCACGGCTTTTCCCTTGCTCCGGGCGCGCCGTCAAGCGATGCTGGAGCGGAATAGGGATACGCCGAAGGAGAACCAGACGATGCGCAAGCGCCTCGCCCTCGCCGCCGCGACCGCCGTCGCCTTGACGCTCGCCGCCGCCCCCGCTT
>CALGOL010000004.1 GCA_937960755.1 uncultured Azospirillum sp. | reverse complement strand
GGCGGAGACGCCCCACTTCTCTTCGAGCATCTTCGACAGTTCAGCGGCTTCCAGAACGGTCAGGGCCGACAAATCTTCGACCAACTTAGCCAAATCAGCCATTTTTTCTCTCCAAACGACCGGACTTCATCTTCCGGACAAAACAAGGGGTCAAACGGGTCAGGCTTACGCCGCCTCGTCCTTCTTGGCGTAGGCGGACAGCACGCGGGCGATTTGGCCGCCCGGCGCTGCGAGGACGCCGGCGATACGGGTCGCCGGAGTCGAAATCATGCCTACGAGCTGAGCGCGCAGTTCGTCGAGCGACGGCAGCGTGGCCAGAGCCTTAACGCCTTCCGCGTCGAGCTTCTGGCCGCCGAGACCGGCGCCCAGAACCTTCAGCTTCTCATTGGTCTTGGCGTATTCGACCACCACTTTGGCGGCCGCCACCGGGTCCTTCGAGAAGCAAATCGCCGTCGGACCCTTGAACATCGGGTCCAGCGATTCGAACTGCGTGCCCTTCAGGGCGCGGCAAGCGAGCCGGTTCTTCGTCACTTTGAAGCCGGCGCCAGCAGCCCGCACCTTCTGCCGCAGATTGGTGACTTCCGCCACCGTCAGCCCGAGGTGATGGGTGACCACCACCAACTGGCTGTTCTGCAACTCGGTATGCAGAGCCGCGATCGTCGCTTCCTTTTGTGTACGATCCACGGATCGCCTCCATGCACGAGAGGTGCAACAATGGAGCCGCCCAAACGCTGAACGGCTCCGGCTCGAAAGACCTGTCCGATAGAAGTCCCAACCGTTCGACGCCGCGGGGCGTTCCCGCGACAATCAATTCGGATGCTCCTCCCGTCTACCGCCGGACAATTAAGCCCGATGGGAAATATCCCAAACAGGCGCCGCGCGGTCTTGGACAGGGTTGGCGGGCTGGGGTCTCCCCTTCCCCCGCCGGATCGCCCGCAATCGCGCCCTAAAAGGACATGATTGCGGGAAATTCCGTAATCGCCGCTGCTTAGGCGGCGATGCTGGCGATATCCAGCTTCAGGCCCGGGCCCATGGTGGACGACAGCGACACCTTCAGGATGTAGGTGCCCTTGGCGCCCGAGGGCTTGGCGCGGCTGATCGCATCGACGAAAGCGCGGATGTTCTCCACCAGCTTTTCGCTGTCGAAGCTGACCTTGCCGACGCCGGCATGCACGATGCCGGCCTTTTCAGCACGGAACTCCACCGAACCGGCCTTGGCTTCGCGAACCGCCTTGGCGACGTCGGGGGTGACGGTGCCGAGCTTCGGGTTCGGCATCAAGCCGCGCGGGCCCAGGATCTTACCCAGCTTGCCGACCACGCCCATCATGTCCGGGGTGGCGATGCAGCGGTCGAAATCCATCTGGCCGGCCTGAATCTTTTCCGCCAAATCGTCCGCGCCGACGATGTCGGCGCCGGCGGCCAGCGCTTCTTCCGCCTTGGCGGCCTTGGCGAACACCGCGACGCGCACGGTCTTGCCGGTGCCGTGCGGCAGATTGACAACGCCGCGCACCATCTGGTCGGCGTGACGCGGGTCGATGCCGAGGTTCATGGCGACTTCGATGGACTCATCGAACTTCGCCTTGGCGTTGGACTTCACCAGCGCGACGGCTTCTTCCAGCTTGTAGAAAGAGTCGCGGTTGACGGTCTTCTTGGCGTCGGTCAGACGCTTGCCGGTCTTGGCCATGGATTAGCCCTCCACCACTTCGAGGCCCATCGAGCGGGCGGAGCCGATCACCATGCGCGTCGCAGCTTCGACGTCGGCGGCGTTGAGATCGACCATCTTCTTGGCGCCGATTTCGCGGCATTGGTCGACGGTCACCTTGCCGATGAAGCCCTTGCCGGTGGTGGCGGAGCCCTTATCGACGCCGGCGGCCTTCTTCAAGAAGTAGGTCATCGGCGGGGTCTTGGTGACAAAGGTGAAGGTGCGGTCGGCGTAAGCGGTGATGACCACCGGAACCGGCATGCCCACTTCCATGTCAGCCGTCTTGGCGTTGAACGCCTTGACGAATTCCATGATGTTCAGACCGCGTTGACCCAGCGCCGGACCGATGGGCGGCGACGGGTTGGCCTTGCCGGCCGGCACTTGCAGCTTAACGTAGCCGACGATTTTCTTCGCCATTTACATAACCTCCGATTGCGGCGCGCAGCATGCGCGGACCCGCGGGGTTTTCGTGGTGCGGCTGGGACATGGACTTTTCGCCCCCTCGCCTCCCACGCTCTAAACGACCGAAAACGCCCGATAGGCGCGCCGAACATCTCCGGCGCGCCTTGGAGCGTAAGCGATCAAACCTTCTCCACCTGAGTGTATTCCAACTCCACCGGGGTGGACCGGCCGAAAATCGACACCGACACTTTGAGCCGCGCCTTGTCCTCGTCCACTTCCTCGACAACACCGTTGAAGGAGGTGAAAGGACCGTCGCTGACCCGCACCGACTCGCCCACTTCGAAAGTAATGGTGGGCTTCGGCCGCTCGACGCCTTCTTTGACCTGATTGATGATGCGGTCGGCTTCGCGCTGGGAAATCGGCTGCGGCTTGCCGCCGCCGCCTAGGAAGCCGGTGACCTTCGGGGTGTTCTTGACCAGATGCCAAGATTCGTCGGTCAAATCCATCTTCACCAGCACATAGCCGGGGAAGAACTTGCGTTCGCTCGCCACCTTGGCGCCGCGACGCACCTCAACCACGTCCTCAGTCGGCACCAGGATGTCTTCGAACTTGTCGGCCAAGCCCTTTTGCTCCGCTTTTTCGCGGATGGCTTGGGAGACCTTTTTTTCGAATCCGGAATAGACGTGGACCACGTACCAGCGCATGGCCATGGGATTAGCTCCCCAACCCGAGAACGAGCCGCACGACAAACGCCAAAGCCTGATCGGTCAGCAAAAAGAAGATCGCCGCGACCACGACCATCACAAACACCATGACAGTGGTGATGGAGGTCTCTTTGCGCGTCGGCCAAGTCACCTTGGCGATTTCGCGCCGCACTTCGCGGGCGAACTCCTGGGGATTCATATTGGCCATGGCGTTTGTTTCGTCGACTTTATAAACGTTTCAACAGGTAATTTCTTAACCAATCACGGCGACCTAACCGCGCCGCCCGCACCGCGGACAGGAAAAGAAATGGCAGGAGTGGAGGGGCTCGAACCCCCAGCCCCCGGTTTTGGAGACCGGTGCTCTACCAATTGAGCTACACTCCTGCAGGGCGTCGGGCCTTCTACCTGAACCGACGCCGAACCGCCAGCGAAAAATCGCCGCCGGCCGCTTTTTTATGCGACCGGCGAGATTCGCGCTAAGAGCGGCAGCTTACTTAATGATCTTGCCGACGACGCCGGCGCCGACGGTGCGGCCGCCTTCACG
>CALGOL010000003.1 GCA_937960755.1 uncultured Azospirillum sp. | reverse complement strand
GAAGAAGAAGGCGCCGGAGGGGCTGCCGTTCCCGGCCGGCCTGAAGGCCGCCGCCGCCGCGCCGCAGGAGTGAGCCCCATGAAGGCGACGATCAAAAACCTCAACAACGACGTGGTCGGCGAGATCGAACTCTCCGACGACGTGTTCGCCCTGCCGGTCCGCACCGACATCCTGGCGCGCATGGTCAACTATCAGTTGGCGAAGCGCCGCGCCGGCACGCACAAGACCAAGGGCATTTCCGAAATCGCCGGCTCGACGAAGAAGCCGTGGCGCCAAAAGGGCACCGGCCGCGCTCGTCAGGGCTCGATCCGCTCGCCGCAATGGCGCGGCGGCGCGACCATTTTCGGTCCGGTGGTGCGCTCGCACGCCCACAGCCTGACCAAGAAGCTGCGCAAGCTGGCCCTCAAGACCGCTCTGTCGTCCAAGGCCGCCGAAGGCAAGCTCGTCATCCTCGAAACCGCCGCCGCCGAGTCGCACAAGACCAAGCTGCTGGCCGCTTCGCTGGTGAAGCTGGGCCTGTCCTCCGCGCTCATCATCGACGGCGCCAACCTCGATGAAAACTTCGTCCGCGCTTCGAACAACATCCCGTTGATCGACGTGCTGCCGGAGCAGGGCGCCAACGTTTACGACATTTTGCGCCGCGACACGCTGGTCCTGACCCGCAACGCGGTCGAGCAGCTGGAGGCCCGCCTGAAATGAGCAAGCGGACGAAACCTTCGGTGAGCCGCGAGCGGATGTACGACATCATCCTCGCGCCGGTCATCACCGAAAAGTCGACGAACCTGTCGGAATTCAACAAGGTCACGTTCCGCGTGCCGTTGACGGCTTCCAAGCCGGAAATCAAGGCGGCGGTCGAAGGCCTGTTCAACGTCAAGGTGACGGCGGTCAACACCATCGTCAGCATGGGCAAGACCAAGCGCTTCCGCGGCCGCATCGGCTACCGTTCGGACAGCAAGAAGGCGATCGTCACGCTGGCCGAAGGCCAGTCGATTGACGTCGCCGCCGGCCTCTGAGCGTAGGGAGACGGACAAATGGCTCTAAAGCAATTCCGCCCGATCACCCCGTCGCTGCGTCAACTGGTTATCGTTGACCGCTCGGAGCTGTTCAAGGGCAAGCCGCTCAAGGCGCTGACCGAAGGTCTGTCGAAGAGCGGCGGCCGCAACAACACCGGTCGCATCACTGCGCGTCGGATGGGCGGCGGTCACAAGCGGGTTTACCGCCTGATCGACTTCAAGCGTCGCAAGTTCGACGTGCCGGCGACGGTGGAGCGGATCGAATATGATCCGAACCGCACCGCCTTCATCGCGCTGATCCGCTACGCCGACGGCGTGCTGTCGTACATCCTGGCGCCGCAGCGCCTGAAGGTGGGCGACGCCGTCGTGTCGGGCGAAAAGGTCGACGTGAAGCCCGGCAACGCGATGCCGCTGAAGAACATCCCGGTCGGCACCGTGGTGCACAACGTCGAGCTGAAAGCCGGCAAGGGCGGTCAGATCGCTCGCGCCGCCGGCACCTATCTTCAGCTCGTCGGCCGCGACGCCGGTTACGCCCAATTGAAGCTGCCGTCCGGCGAGCTGCGCGTCGTGCGCGGCGAATGCCTGGCGACGGTGGGCGCGGTGTCGAACCCCGACAACGCCAACACCAACCTCGGCAAGGCCGGCCGCAATCGCTGGCTGGGTCGCCGTCCGGCGGTGCGCGGCGTGGCGATGAACCCGATCGACCACCCGCACGGCGGCGGCGAAGGCCGTTCTTCGGGCGGCCGTCATCCGGTCACCCCGTGGGGCAAGCCGACCAAGGGCAAGAAGACGCGCAGCAACAAGAAGACGGACGGCCTGATCCTGCGCCGCCGTCGGTCGAAGTAAGGAGGGCTGACCGTGGCTCGCTCCGTATGGAAGGGTCCGTTTATCGACGGCTATCTGCTGGCGAAGGCGGACAAGACCCGGGCTTCCGGCCGCAACGAGATCATCAAGATCTGGTCGCGTCGGTCCACCATTCTGCCGCAGTTCGTCGGTCTGACGTTCGGCGTCTACAACGGCCACAAGTTCCTGCCGGTGCTGGTGACCGAAAACATGATCGGTCACAAGTTCGGCGAATTCTCGCCGACGCGCACCTTCTATGGTCACGCGGCCGATAAGAAGGCGAAGAGGAAGTAACCATGGGCAAGCCCTCCAACCTCCCGCGGAAAGCGGAAAACGAGGCGGTGGCCAAGGCGGCGATGATTCGCACCAGCCCGCGCAAGCTGAACCTCGTCGCCCAGATGATCCGCAACAAGGACGCGCAGCGCGCCGTCGCCGATCTCACCTTCTCCAAGCGTCGCGTCGCCGACGAAGTGAAGAAGGTGTTGCAGGCGGCCATCGCCAACGCGGAAAACAACCATCAGCTGGACGTGGACAAGCTGTACGTGGCGATCGCCACCGTCGGCAAGGCCATGGTGATGAAGCGCTTCCACGCCCGCGCCCGCGGTCGCGGCGCCCGCGTGGAAAAGCCGTTCAGCAACTTGACGATCATCGTGCGCGAGCGCGAAGAAGCGTCGTCCGAGGAGGCCGCGTAATATGGGTCAGAAAGTCAACCCGATCGGCCTGCGCCTCGGGATCAACCGCACCTGGGACAGCCGCTGGTTCGCCTCGCGCGATTACGCCACGCTGCTGCATCAGGACTTGTCGCTGCGGGAATACCTGCACAAGCGTCTGGCGCAAGCCGGCTGCTCGCGCGTCATCATCGAACGTCCGGCCAAGCGGGCCCGCGTCACCATCCTCTCGGCGCGTCCGGGCGTGGTGATCGGCAAGAAGGGCGCGGACATCGAAAAGCTGCGCAGCGAACTGTCGAAGCGCACCGGCGCCGACGTCAGCTTGAACATCGTCGAAATCCGCAAGCCGGAAATCGACGCCCGGCTGATTGCGGAAAACATCGCCAGCCAGCTGGAGCGCCGCGTGGCGTTCCGCCGCGCCATGAAGCGCGCGGTGCAGTCGGCGATGCGTCTGGGCGCTCTCGGCATCCGGATCAATTGCTCCGGTCGTCTGGGCGGCGCTGAAATCGCCCGCATGGAATGGTATCGCGAAGGCCGCGTGCCGCTGCACACCCTGCGCGCCGACATCGACTACGGCGTCGGCACCGCCAAGACCACCTACGGCACTTGCGGCGTCAAGGTGTGGGTGTTCAAGGGCGAAGTCATGGCCCATGACCCCATGGCCCAGGACAAGCGTCACGCCGGCGATCCGGTCAACACTGACGGCGAACCGCGCCGCGAACGTCGTGAAGACCGCCGCGACCGCGAAGATCGCCGCGACCGTCGCGGCCGTGGCCGTCGCGACGATCAATCGGGCGAGTGAGGAGTGCTGAACGATGCTGTCGCCTAAGCGCACTAAGTACCGCAAGGCCTTCAAAGGCCGCATCAGCGGCGTCGCCAAGGGCGGGTATGAACTGAATTTCGGCGCCTACGGCCTGAAGGCCCTGGAGCCGGAGCGGATCACCGCCCGTCAGATCGAAGCCGCCCGTCGCGCCATCACCCGCCACATGAAGCGTCAGGGCCGGGTGTGGATTCGCATTTTCCCGGACGTTCCGGTCACCTCCAAGCCCGCCGAAGTCCGCATGGGTTCCGGTAAGGGTTCGCCCGAATATTGGGCGGCCAAGGTGAAGCCGGGTCGCATCATGTTTGAAGTCGACGGCGTGCCGTTCGACATCGCCAAGCGCGCGTTCGAGTTGGCCGCCGCCAAGCTGCCGATCCGCACCAAGCTTGTCACCCGCCTCGGCGGCGAGGAGGCCGCGGAATGAAGCCCGAAGATATTCGCGCCAAGAGCGCGGACGAGCTGAACGATCAGCTCCTCCAGCTCAAAAAGGAACAGTTCAACCTGCGTTTCCAGCGGGCTTCCGGCCAGTTGGAGAACACCGCGCGGGTCCGCGCCGTGCGCCGCGACATCGCGCGCATCAAGACCGTCCTCGGCGAGCGCTCCAGCGCCGCCGAAGCGGCTAAGTAAGAGGGGTCGAGCCTATGCCTCGCCGCGTGTTGCAGGGTACGGTGGTGTCCGACAAGTGCGACAAGACCGTGATCGTTCTGGTCGAACGTCGCGTCATGCACCCCGTGTATAAGAAGTTCATCCGTCAGTCGAAGAAGTACGCCGCGCACGACGAGACCAATCTGGTCAAGACCGGCGCCACCGTCTTCATCGAAGAATGCCGTCCGTTGTCGAAGCGCAAGCGCTGGGTGGTCGTCGCCCCGCCGGCCGCTGAAACCGCGCCGGCCTGACGCCTGAAAACTTGATGACGGATCGGTGAAATAGAGGTGGAAGTTTTGCGCTTCCGCCTCTATAAAGCCGCACCGTTCTCAAGAACGTTTCTGGAGCCGATTCGCCCGACAAAGCGGAACGCTTTGCCGGGCTCGGCTATTATGTCTGAACCTGAAAGGTCCATTCCATGATCCAGATGCAAACCAACCTGGAAGTCGCCGATAACAGCGGGGCGCGCCGGGTGCAGTGCATCAAGGTGCTGGGCGGGTCCAAGCGGAAGACCGCCGCCGTTGGCGACATTATTGTCGTTTCGGTGAAAGAGGCGATTCCGAAAGGCCGCGTCAAAAAGGGTGACGTCCATCGCGCCGTCATCGTTCGCACTGCGAAAGAACTGCGCCGCGACGACGGCTCCGCGATCCGCTTCGACCGCAATGCGGCCGTGCTGATCAACAAGCAGGGCGAACCCATCGGCACCCGTATTTTCGGGCCGGTGACCCGTGAGTTGCGCGGCAAGAAGTTCATGAAGATCATCTCGCTGGCGCCGGAGGTCCTGTAAATGGCTGCGAAGATCAAGACCAAAGACAAGGTCGTGGTGCTGACCGGCCGTGACAAGGGCAAGGTCGGCGAAGTGCTGAGCGTCAACCCGAAGGAAGATCGGGTGGTGGTGCGCGGCGTGAACATCGTCCACAAGCATGAGCGCGCGACCCAGCGTTCGGAAGGCGGCATTCGCGAAATCGAAGCCCCGATCCACGCCTCGAACGTGGCGCATGTGGACCCGAAGGACAACAAGCCGACACGCGTCGGCTTCAAGGTGCTCGAAGACGGTCGCAAGGTGCGTTTCGCCAAGCGATCCGGCGAGATCATCGATCTGTGAGGGCCGGAGCAATGGCAGCACGTTTGAAGGACGTCTACGAGACGACCATCCGCAAGGCGCTCAAGGACGAGTTCGGCTACGCCAACGACATGCAGGTGCCGCGTCTGGAAAAGATCGTCATCAACATGGGCGTCGGCGAAGCGGTTTCTGATTCGAAGAAGATTCAGATGGCCGTCGCTGAAATGACCGCCATCACCGGCCAGAAGCCGGTGGTGACCAAGTCGCGCAAGTCCATCGCGCAGTTCAAGTTGCGCGAAAACATGGCGATCGGCTGCAAGGTCACCTTGCGCCGCGACCGCATGTACGAATTTCTTGATCGTCTGGTCAATATCGCGCTCCCGCGCGTCCGCGACTTCCGCGGCGTGAAGGGCGACAGCTTCGACGGCCGCGGCAACTACGCCATGGGCCTGAAGGAGCAGATCATTTTCCCGGAAATCGAGTACGACAAGATCGACCAGATCCGGGGCATGGACATCATCTTCGTCACGACGGCGGAAACCGACAAGGAAGCTAAGGCGCTCCTCAAGGCTTTCCAAATGCCGTTCGCGAACTGAAGACAGGAGCGTCGATAGATGGCCAAGATCAGTTCCGTTCAAAAGAACAAGAACCGGACGAAGCTCGTCCAAAAGTTCGCCAACAAGCGCGCTAAGCTGAAGGCGATCGCCAAGGACCGTTCGTTGTCGCCTGAGGAGCAGTTTGAGGCCCGCCTCAAGCTGGCGGCTTTGCCCCGCAACTCCTCGAAAACCCGCATCCGCAACCGCTGCGAATTGACCGGCCGGCCGCGCGCCTACTACCGGAAATTCAAGTTGTGCCGCGTCATGCTGCGTGAACTGGCCTCCGCAGGCCAGATTCCCGGCATGGTGAAGTCGAGCTGGTAAGGAGGACCGACGATGGCTCTGAGCGATCCGCTCGGCGATATGCTGACCCGCATCCGGAACGGGCAGCACGCGCACATGGCGGCGGTGAATAGCCCCGCCTCCAAGTTGCGTAGCAATGTTCTGGAAGTGCTGAAGCGCGAAGGCTACATCCGCGGCTATTCGGAAGAAGAGCTGCGCCCTGGCGTGAAGCAATTGAAGATCGAGCTGAAGTACTACGAAGGCGAGCCTTGCATTAAGGAAGTCGCCCGCGTGTCGAAGCCCGGCCGCCGCGTTTACTCGAAGATCAACGATCTGCCCCGTTACTACAACGGCCTCGGCATCGCGATCTTGTCGACCCCGCGCGGCGTCATGTCCGACAATGAGGCCCGCGCCGCCAATGTTGGCGGCGAAGTCCTCTGCCGCGTGTTCTAAGGAGACGATCATGTCCCGCATTGGCAAACATCCGGTACCGGTTCCGACCGGCGTCGATGTCCAGGTGGCTGGCCAAGACGTCTCCGTCAAGGGCAAGCTGGGCCAGCTCTCGTTGACGCTGGTGGACGACATCGAAGCCTCGCTTCAAGACGGCAAAGTGGTGGTGACGCCGCGCGGCGACAGCAAGCGCGGGCGTCAAATGTGGGCGACTTCCCGCACGCTGGTGGCCAACATGGTCAAGGGCGTGTCGGAAGGCTTCACCATCAACCTCGAAATCAACGGCGTCGGTTACCGCGCCGCTGTGCAGGGGAACGATCTGGTGATGCAGCTCGGTTTCAGCCACGACGTCAAGTATCCCATCCCCGCCGGCATCGCCATCAAGTGCGACAAACCGACGGCCATCACGATCTCCGGCTTTGACAAGCAGAAGGTCGGTCAGGTTGCGGCTGAGATTCGCGGTTGGAAGAAGCCTGAACCCTACAAGGGCAAGGGCATCAAGTACGCCACCGAGACGCTTATCCGCAAGGAAGGCAAGAAGAAGTAAGGCCCGCCATGCTGAACTCGAAGCAATTGCACGAGCGTCGCAAAGCCCGCGTGCGGGCGAGCATCGCCAAAAAAGCCGGCGGCCGGCCGCGTTTGTCGGTTCACCGCACCCACCTGCACATCTATGCGCAGATCATCGACGATGTTCAGGGCGTGACCCTGGCCGCCGCCTCGACGGTCGAGAAAGATGTGCGCGAAAAGCTGTCCTACGGCGGGAACGTCGAAGCGGCCAAGGCCATTGGCGCCTTGATCGCCGAGCGCGCCAAGGCGGCGGGCGTTTCCGAGGTCGTTTTCGACCGCGGCGGCTGCATCTATCACGGTCGGGTCAAAGCCCTGGCCGACGCCGCCCGCGAGGGCGGACTGACGTTCTAAGGGAGACCCTGACATGGCGCGAGAAAGAGGCGAGCGGGGCGGCGACCGGGAGCGGCAGCCGCGCGAGCGTGGTGAAGAAAGCGAGCTGATTGAAAAGCTCGTCGGCATCAACCGCGTCGCCAAAGTGGTTAAGGGCGGCCGTCGTTTCGGCTTCGCCGCTCTGGTGGTGGTCGGCGACGGCAAGGGCCGGGTCGGCTTCGGCACGGGCAAGGCCCGCGAAGTGCCGGAAGCCATCCGCAAGGCGACGGATCAGGCCAAGCGCGGCATGATTCGCGTGCCGCTGCGGGAAGGCCGCACCCTGCATCACGACGTCAACGGCCATTACGGCGCTGGCAAGGTGGTGTTGCGGTCGGCTCCGGCCGGTACGGGCATCATCGCCGGCGGTCCGATGCGCGCGATTTTCGAGGCTCTGGGCGTGGCTGACGTCGTCACCAAGTCCATCGGCACCTCGAACCCGCACAACATGATTAAGGCGACCTTCGACGCCCTCGGCGTCGTCGTGTCTCCGCGGTCGGTCGCGGCGCGCCGCGGCCGCCGGGTCAGCGAAATCCTGGGCCGTCAGGGCCAGGGCGCGGAGGCCTAAGTCATGAGCGAAAAGAAGACCGTCGTCGTCACCCAGATCGGCAGCCCGATCGGCCGTCAGCCGGACCAGCGGGCCACTTTGATCGGTCTGGGCCTGAACAAGATGCACCGCACCCGCGAGCTGGAGGATACTCCGGCTGTGCGCGGCATGATCGCCAAGGTGCATCATCTGGTCCGCGTCGAAAGCGAGGGCTAAGGATATGACCAAACTTAACGAAATCCGGGACAACCCGGGCGCGCGCAAGAACAAGATGCGCGTCGGCCGCGGTATCGGTTCCGGCAAGGGCAAGACCGCGGGCCGCGGCGTGAAGGGTCAAACCTCGCGCACCGGCGTCTCGATCAACGGTTTTGAAGGCGGCCAGATGCCGTTGCACCGGCGTTTGCCGAAGCGCGGCTTCAACAACATTTTCGCCAAGGAATTCTCCGAGGTGAATTTGGACCGTCTCCAGGCCGCGATCACCGCGGGCCGCATTGACGCCGCTAAGGAAATCGACACGGCGGCGCTGGTTGCGGCCGGTCTGGTGGGCAAGGTCGCCAAGGACGGCGTCCGTCTGCTGGGCCGCGGCGAACTGACCGCCAAGGTGACGATCTCCGTCGCCGGCGCTACGGCTTCCGCCGTGGCCGCCGTCGAAAAGGCCGGCGGCAGCGTGAAGCTGCCGGAAGCCGCCGCGGCGGAATGATCTGTCGTCGTTACTGACCGGGGCGCTGTAGGCTGGCGACGGCTGAAAGCAATTATCCGATGGTCAAGCAATTGATTCGAGCGTCTTGTTTTCAGCTTGAAACAAGAGTCCGCTCGAAGAGCTTGGCTCTTAGGCCGCGGTTGGGCTATATGACGGCGTGAAGTTCGGGGGCGGCCCGTCCTGAGACGGGTCGCCCCTTTTCACGTTAAGGCGCCATCGGGCGCGCATCAGGCATCGGGGACTGCAAACATGGCATCAGCGGCCGAGCAGCTTGCCGCCAATATCAATTTCGGGGCGTTCGCCAAGGCGACCGAGCTGAAAAAGCGGATCTGGTTCACGCTGGCGGCTTTGGTCGTCTATCGTTTCGGCACCTACATCCCGTTGCCCGGCATCGACCCCGCGATGGTGGCCGAAGTGTTCAAGCAGCAGGGCGGCGGCATTCTCGGCATGTTCGACATGCTGGCCGGCGGCGCGCTCAGCCGTATGACCATCTTTGCGCTGAACATCATGCCGTATATTTCGGCGTCGATTATCGTCCAGCTTCTCACCGCCGCGGTGCCGTCGTTCGAGGCGCTGAAAAAAGAAGGCGAGTCGGGCCGCAAGAAGCTGAACCAATACACCCGCTACGGCACGGTCGCGCTCGCCACCGTGCAGGCCTACGGCATGGCGGTCGGTTTGGAAGGCATGAATTCCGGCGGCGCCGGCGCGGTCATCGACCCCGGCGCCTTTTTCCGCATCACCACCGTCATCACCCTGGTGGGCGGCACCATGTTCCTGATGTGGCTGGGCGAGCAGATCACCTCGCGCGGCATCGGCAACGGCATCTCGCTCATCATCTTCGCCGGCATCGTGGCGGAACTGCCCCGCGCCTTGGCCGGCACGCTGGAGCTGGGCCGCACCGGCGCGTTGTCCACCTTGTTCATCCTGCTGCTGCTGGTGATGTCGGTGGGCGTGGTGTTCTTCATCGTCTTTATGGAGCGCGCGCAGCGCCGCTTGCTGATCCAGTATCCCAAGCGTCAGGTCGGCAACCGCATCTATGGCGGCGAATCGACCCACCTGCCGCTGAAGCTCAACACCGCCGGCGTCATCCCGCCGATCTTCGCTTCGTCCCTGCTGCTGCTGCCGCTGACCGCCATCGGCTTCGTCGGGGCCGACGCGCCGGAATGGCTGCAAACCGTCAGCCGCGTGCTGGCGCACGGCCAGCCGCTCTACATGATTATGTACGCGGCGTTGATCGTGTTCTTCTGCTTCTTCTACACCGCCATCGTCTTCAATCCGGAAGAAACCGCGGAAAACCTGCGCAAGCACGGCAACGGCTTCATCATCGGCATCAAGCCGGGCAAGGCCACCGCCGACTATCTTGACTATGTGCTGACCCGCCTGACGGTGATCGGTTCCGCCTATATGGTGGTGGTCTGCCTGCTGCCGGAATTTCTGATTGCTCAGCACTCGGTTCCGTTCTATTTCGGCGGCACCAGCCTGTTGATCGTGGTCACCGTGACCATGGACACCGTGGCGCAAATTCATTCCCATCTGCTGGCCCACCAGTATGAAGGGCTCATCAAGAAAGCAAAACTTCGGGGGAAGCGGTAAATGAATTTGATCCTGCTTGGACCGCCGGGCGCCGGCAAAGGCACCCAGGCCCGCCGTTTGGAAGACGCGCGCGGATTGGTGCAGCTTTCCACCGGCGACATGCTGCGCGCGATGGTGAAGGAAGGCGGCCCGCTGGGCCAGCAGGCGCAGGAAATCATGAGCGCCGGCAAGCTGATGCCCGACGCGCTGATGGTTGAAATCATCGGCGAACGCATCAGCAAGCCGGACGTCGCCAACGGCTTCATCCTCGACGGCTTCCCGCGCACGGTGGCCCAGGCGGAAGCCTTGGACAAGATGCTGGCGGAAAAGGGCCTGAAGCTCGACCACGTCGTCGAGATGAAGGTGGTCGATGACGTGCTGGTGGAGCGCATCTGCGGCCGCTACACCTGCGCCAACTGCGGCAAGGGCTATCACGACACGTTTGAAAAGCCCGCCGTCGAAGGCGTGTGCGATTCGTGCGGCGGAACCGAGTTCAAGCGCCGCGCCGACGACAACGCTGAAACCGTCAAGACCCGTCTGGCGCAGTACCACGAACAGACCGCTCCGATCCTGCCGTACTACGCCGGCAGCGGTGTGCTGAAGACGGTGGACGGCATGGCGGAAATCGATGACGTCACCACGGCGATCAATCAGATCCTGGGCGACTGACGTCGCCGTCTGCGCATGAAATGGCCGAAGGGTCATTTCATCTGCGAGGCGGTATAAAGCGACAGCCGGCCGCCGATGGGGACAGCCCCCTGTCGGCGGCTTTTTTTGTGTCGCTTTCTATGTGTCGCAGGTTAATCTTGCGCAATACCTGCAATTATCGCGCGCCTGCCGCCGAAAGCGCCCATGGAACGCCCCCTCGCCATCCTGTTCGTCGATATCGCCGACAGCACCAAGCTTTACGAGTCTTTGGGCAACGTCAAAGCAGCGGAGTTGACGCGCAAAACGCTGTTTTTGCTGCGCGGCGTGATCGAGGCGAACCACGGCGGCGTCATCAAAACCCTGGGCGACGGCCTGCTGGCGGCGTTTCCGTCGGCCGATGACGGCGTCGCCGCGACGGGCGCCATGCTCGAGGCGTCCCGTCAGGCCACCTTGAAGCTGCGGGTGGGTTTGAGCTTTGGTCCGGTGATTCAGCAGAGCGAGGACGTCTACGGCGACGCCTGCAACGTCGCGGCGCGGGTGCAGGCGATGGCGCGTCCGGGGGAGGCGCTGGCGACGGAGTTTCTGGTGGAGCGGCTTTCGGCCCCGTTTCGCCGGCGCGCCAAACTGCTTAATCGCGTCAGCCTCAAGGGCAAGGCCGAGCCCATCCTGATTTACGAGTTGCGCGACGAAGCGGATGACGAAAGCGCCGGCGCCACGGTGGACGCCACCACCATCGGCGTGGCGCCGGGGGCGGAGGACGCCCGCCGCATGACGCTTATCGTGACGTTTCGGGGCCGCAACTACATCGTCAACCGGCTGCAACCGCGGCTGACCATCGGCCGCGACGAAACCTGCGACATCCGCGTCGCGTCGCGCAACAGTTCCCGCCATCACGCCCAGCTTGATTTCAGCCGCGAGAGCTTCATCCTTACCGACCAGTCCACCAACGGCACGTTCATTCGCGCCGGCGCGTCGCCGCCGGTGGCCTTGCGCCGCGATTCCACCAAACTGGTGGGGACCGGGCTGATCGGCCTGGGCGCAGAACCCGATAACGAAGGCCAGGAGCACGTCGCCGCCTACCGCTGCGATTTGGAATAGACCATGACCCAGCATGACGACGATCCGGCGGCTTTGCGGATTTTTGCGCCCGAGGCGCTCAGCGAAACCCAGGCCGCCGACGAATGGCGGGCGCTGGCGGCGGAAATTGATCGGGCCGACCGGCAGTACCACGGCGAAGACGCGCCGGAGCTGACCGACGCCGAATATGACGCCTTGCGCCGCCGGCTGGAGAAGATCGAAGCGTTGTCCCCCGCCTTGCGCAGCGCGGAGTCGCCGTCGCTGCGGGTTGGGGCGGCGCCGGCCGCCGGTTTCGGCAAGGCGCGGCACGCCGTGCCGATGCTGTCGCTGGCCAATGCGTTCGAAGAAGGCGACGTGCTGGATTTCGTCGCCGGGATTCGCCGCTTCCTCGCGCTGGGCGAACAGGCCGAACTCGCTTTCGTGGCCGAGCCCAAAGTGGACGGGCTGTCCTGCTCGCTGCGCTACGAAGATGGCCGTCTGGTCCGCGCCGTCACCCGCGGCGACGGGACGGAGGGCGAGGACGTCACCGCCAACGTCATGACCATCCAAGACGTTCCCAAGACGCTGGCGGCGGGCGACCTGTTCGACGCGCCGCCGTCGGTGCTGGAAGTGCGCGGCGAAATCTACATGGCGAAAGATGACTTTATCGACCTCAACCGCCGGCAGGCCGAAGCCGGGGAAAAGGTGTTCGCCAATCCGCGCAACGCCGCCGCCGGCTCGCTGCGGCAATTGGATTCCAAGATCACCGCCGGCCGGCGCTTGCGTTTCTTCGGCTATGCGCTGGGGGAGGTTTCCGCCCCCGTCGCCGACACGCAATGGGCGTTGCGGGCGCGGCTGAAGGGCTGGGGCTTTCAGCTTAACGAGCCGGCGGCGCTTTGCGAAGGCGCCGCGGCCTTGCTGGCGCATTACGCCAAGATCGGCGCGCTGCGGGCGGACTTGCCGTTTGACATCGACGGCGTGGTCTACAAGCTGGACCGTGTGGACCTGCAAGGCCGGCTGGGCTTTCGCGACCGCTCGCCGCGCTGGGCCGTCGCCCATAAATTCCCCGCCGAGCAGGCGCGCACGGTGGTGGAGAAGATCGACATTCAGGTCGGCCGCACCGGCGCGCTGACGCCGGTGGCCTGGCTGACGCCGGTGAATGTCGGCGGCGTCATGGTGTCGCGGGCCACCTTGCATAACGAAGATGAAATCGCCCGCAAGGACGTGCGCGTCGGCGACACGGTGATCGTCCAGCGCGCCGGCGACGTCATCCCGCAGATCGTCGCCGTGGTGACGGAGGCGCCGCGCGGGGCCGAGCCGTTCGTCTTTCCCGACCATTGCCCGGCTTGCGGCAGCCATGCGCCGCGGGAGGAGGGCGACGTGGTGCGGCGCTGCTCTGGCGGGCTGGTGTGCCCGGCGCAGGCGGTCGAGCGGCTGCGGCATTTCGTCAGCCGCGACGCCTTCGATATAGAAGGACTGGGCGAAAAGGTGATTGAGGAGTTTTGGGCGGAGAGCTTCATTCGCTCCCCGGCCGATCTTTTCACCCTGGCCGAACGGCAGCGGGCGGGGGAGATCGCCATCCTGGGCCGCGAGGGCTGGAAGGAAAAGTCGGTTCAAAACCTGTTCGACGCCATCGAGAACCGGCGCGCCGGGGTGGAGTTGGCGCGCTTCATCTTCGCGCTGGGCATCCGCCATGTCGGCGAGGCCACCGCTAAGGCGCTGGCCCGCACCTATGGTTCGCTGGATCGCTGGGTGGCGGAGATGACCGCCGCCGGCCGGCAAATGCCGGGGCCGATGTGGCGCGAGCTGCACAGCTTGAAGGGCGTCGGTCCCGCCACCGCCGACGGCTTGCTGGCGTGGTTCGCCGATCCGGCCAATCTCCAGACCATCGCTTTCTACGAAGCGCAGCCGGGGGTGCGGCTGGAAAAGGTTCTGGCGTTGCTCGGCGCGAAAATCGTCAAAAAGCCGGCGGCGGCGGCGCTGGCGGAGCGTTACCAGAGCTTGGCGGCGTGGCGCGCGGCGATGACGCGGGCTGCGGCGGAGGCCCCTGGGCCGGCATGGCTGGAGCTGGTGGGGATCGCCGACGTCGGCGCCGTGGTGGCGGAGGAGATCGCCGCCTTCTTCCTGGAGGAGCGCAATCTTGCGGTAATCGAAAAGCTGCGTGAAGCCGGCGTTCAGGTGCTGGACGCCGCTCCGGCCGCGGCGGCGCAGTCGCCGATTTCCGGCAAGACCGTGGTGTTCACCGGCAGCCTGGAGAAAATGACGCGGGCTGAGGCCAAGGTGCAGGCCGAAAGTTTGGGGGCCAAGGTGGCGGGCTCGGTGTCCGGCAAAACCGATTATGTCGTCGCCGGGGCGGACGCCGGATCAAAGGCCGACAAGGCGCGGGCGCTGGGGGTGAGGGTGTTGAGCGAGGACGAATGGCTGGCGATGATCGCCGCCGGCTGAAGCGCGTTGTTTTCTTTGGTTGACGCGGGACCAGAAACCAGCCAATACCGATGGGATAACAGCGCCGAACGGCGCGGTCGGATAAACCGCCAAACGGTAGAGACTAAAACTCATGAGCGTCATCGCTTCCGCGTTGGATCGGCTGTCGCAGGCCATCGGTCAGTTGGAGAATTCGGTCGAGAACCGGCTCGCCAATTCCGCCACCGTCGAGGACCAGTTGCGCCAGGAACTGGCGGCGTCGCAAGCTCGCGAAGCCGAAGCGGCGCAGAACGCCGAAAACTTGGCCCGCCGCCTCGACAACGTCATCCGCCGCCTGGAAGGCGTGTTGGAGGGGTAAGGCGTGCCGCAGGTCCAAATCGAGGTGAACGGCCGATCATATGCCGTCGCCTGTCAGCCGGGTGAAGAAGAGCGCATCAACCAGCTTGGGCGCTACATCGACCGTCGCTTCCGCGATCTGGTGGAAGCCGGCGGATCCGGCGCCGACCTGCAAATGATGCTGTTGACCTGCTTGGTGCTGGCCGACGAATTGTTTGACGCCCAGTCGGGCATCGGCCTCGCCACCGCCAGAGACGCGGAAGCCATCGACGCGCTAACCCAGCGCATCGAAATAATCGCCGCCCGCTTGCAGCGGCGCTAAGGCCGACGCTTTCACCCAACGACCAGCGTCGCGTTATCGCTGATCGAGCTTCAGTTCGATGCGGCGGTTGCGGCCTAGCGCCTCTTCCGTGCGGGCGGGATCGAGCGGCTGATGTTCGGCGAAACCCGCCGCCGCCAATCGGTCGGCCGGAATCCCCTGTTCAATCAAGAACTTCACGACGGAAATCGCTCGCGCCGCCGACAATTCCCAATTTGACGGGAAATCGCGGGTGGCGATGGGCCGCGCGTCGGTGTGGCCGTCCACCCGCAGCACCCAGTTAATGTCGGGCGGCATGGTGCGCGCGACGTCGATCAGGGTTTTCGCCAGCGCAGCCAAGCGTTCCCGTCCTGCCGGCTCCAAAGCCGCCGCCGCGGTCGGGAACAGCAACTCCGACTGAAAGACGAAACGGTCGCCGACGATGCGCACGTCGGGCCGGTCGCCCAGCGCTTCGCGCACCCGGCCGAAAAACTCCGATCGATAACGCGCCAGTTCCTGCACTTTGCTGGCCAGCGCCTGATTTAGTCGGGCGCCCAAATCGACGATTTGCACCCGCTGTTCGGCGGCCTGTTTTTCCGAAGCGCTCAAGGCGGCGTTCAGCGTCGCCAATTGGCGGCGCAACTCGGCGATTTGCGCATTAAGGGCGTCAAGATCGCGCCTTGCGCCAGCGCTCAAGCGCTTTTCGTCGCTCAGCGCCGCTTCGGTCGCCGCCGCCGCCGCCAGCAGTTCCGCCAGCTTGACGTTTTGCGCGTCAATTTCCTTTTGCGCCAGCATGGTGCGTTCGCGGGCGTCGGCCAACTCGGCCGTCAGGCTTTGCGAACGGTCGCGCAGCGCCCCCATTTCCCGCAGCAACGCCGCCTTTTCTTCTTCGGTCAGCCGCAAGCGCTCATCTGTTTGGCGCAAGCGCTCGTCTGTTTGCCGCAGCCGTTCAGCGGCGGCGGCGGCTTCTTCTTCGGTGGTTTTGAGCCGCTCCGCCGTCGCCGCACGTCCGCTTTCCGCTTCCGCCAAACGGCCGCCCAGCGCCTTGGCTTCGGCGTCGGCCGCCGCCAGCCGTTGTTTCAGGCCCTCGCTCAAGCGCGCCAGCACGGCGACTTCGCCTTCCAGCTTTTCCCGCGCGGTCCGCAGCGCCGCGATGTCGGCGGCCAGCGAATCCCGCGTCGCCAGCGCCGCGCGCAACTGTTCGGACAACTGGGCGCCAGCGGCGCGCAGATCGGCGCTGGTTTGGCGTTCCGCCGCCAGCATGTCGTTCAGCTCGGCGACCTTGCCGGTGACTTGCGTCAGTTGCTCGTCGCGGCGGCTGAGCGTCGCGGCGGTGAAGACCTGCCCGACGACGAACACCATGAGCAAAAAGATCACCACCATCACCAAGGACGACAGGGCGTCAACCCAGCCGGGCCAAGCGTTGATTTCACGGTGGCGGGAGCGGGAGCCGAAACCGGCCATGCGGATTTAACCCCGGTTAGAGCGTTTTCAGCCGAAGCGGATACCGGTTCGGCGCAGAAAACGCGACAAAACAAAGCCATAGAGCGGTTTGACCGATTCCGGTCGGTGACAAACCGCTCTAGCGGTCATCGCGGCTCGGCGTCGTCGGCCATGGCGGCGATGGTGCGGGTGAGAATTTTGATTTCGTTGCGGATTTCCTGCACCGCTTGCGAACGGCCCATGGCGCCTTCCTCCACCAGCCGCCCCAAATGCAGGTCGATGTTGCGTAAATGCGCCTTGGCGCTGTCGTCGAAGCCGTCGCCGCGCCGGGTTTCCCCCAGCCGGGTCAGGGCTTGGCGCATTTCCGATTGGCCTTCCGCCAGCCGCAGCATGACTTGTTGGCCGGCCTGCATCTGGTCGGTCAAGGCTCCCAGCCGTTCCGCCAGCGCCGTCAGATTGGCCGAGGCCAACCGCCGGCCGTCCTCCGCCGTTTCCACCGTGTGGCGCAGCGCGTCGAGGTTTTCCGCCGTCTGCTCCAGCAGCGCTTGAACATAGGCCGGGATGCTTTGGTCGCCGGTCTCCAGCCCGCCGCCGGACCCCGACAGCCGGGCTTGGCCGGACAGCCAATCCTCGACGTCCTGGAAAAAACGATGCTGGGCCTGGGTGCTCTGCAATTCCAAAAAGCCCAGCACCAGCGAGCCGGCCAAGCCGAACAACGACGACGAAAACGCCGTTCCCATGCCGACCAGCGGCGCGCCCAGGCCCTTTTGCAAAGCGGCGAACACCGAGGGCAGGTCTTCGCCGGGGCTCGAGGGCAGCGCCGACAGCACCTCGCCCACCGAGCGCACGGTGTGCAGCAGGCCCCAGAAGGTGCCGAGCAAGCCTAAGAAGATCAGCAGGCCGATCAGATAGCGCGACAATTCCCGTTGCTCGTCCAGCCGGGCGGCGATGCCGTCCAGCAGCGAGCGCATCGACAAAGCCGACAGCGTCAGCCGCCCCTTGCGGCCGGCCAGCATGCGCGCCATCGGCCCCAGCAGGTTGGGCTCAGGGGCCGGCTGGTTGTTCTGATAGGCTTCCAGCCAGCGCACCTCGCGGCGCAGCAGCAGCACTTGGCGCAAGATATAGAGAATGCCCAGCAAAAGCGCGGCGAGGATCAGTCCGTTTAGCGCCGGGTTGGTGGCGAAGGCCGATTCCAGCGCATTGAACAGCAGGCCCGCCACCCCGGCCACCGCCGCCAGAAACGCCAGCATGCGCGTCAAGTATAGTTCGGGGCGCGTCATCGCAGTCGTTCAACTCCTCCGGGGCGCGCCGTACGCCGCCCTATTCGCTGGTGTATTCCAAATCAACCCGATCCCGCCGTTCTGCGTCGGTCGGCGGGGCCGTCAGCCCGAGCGGGCGCACGTCGATGCGGGTGCTGCGTACGCCCAACGCGGTCAGGCGTTCGCGCACCGCCAGCGCGCGGGTTAGCGAAAGCTGGCGGGCTTGCCGGTCGCTGTCAACCTCGCCCGACGCATACGCCCGCAATTGCAGCCGGCGGGTCGGAGCGGCGCGCATTTCTTCCGCCACCGCCGCCAGCAGCTTTTCCGAATCTTCCGGCAGCAGCGCCGATCCGGCGGGAAAACTCAGCATGCCGGCGCGAGCGTACACCGGCGGCGGCGCGTACCGC
>CALGOL010000002.1 GCA_937960755.1 uncultured Azospirillum sp. | reverse complement strand
ATCGACCTCGTCGCCTTCGGGAGAGCAGCCAACCGATTACGCCATGTATAATACCCAGCCCCAGAGCGGTTTGACCGACGCCGGTCGGTCGCAAACCGCTCTAACGCGCCCCGTCGATAATCGGCTTGCGGAAGCGGATGAAGGAAGTTTCCAAACCGTTATCGGTTTTCTGCTCCAATCGCACCTCTTCGCCGGTTATGGCGGTGATGACATGCCCCTGCTTTAACCTGCCGCCGACAAAGTACTCGGCGCCGTCGATGGTGGTCACCTCCTTGCCGCCGGATTTGCCGACGCTCGTCATATGGTAAATCCACGTCAGGTCGATATCGCGCGAAATCGCCTTGGTTTCGGAATTGAAGGCGAAGCGTTGGAACGGATTGCGCTTGCTCTGCGAACTAACCAGTTCATCCAGATTGGAAAAACGACCGCTTGACAGCGGCTCGGCGTCGCCCCGCGGCGTCAACGAAAATTCGATAACGTGTTCGGGCGGATTCGCCATCATCTTATAAGGCCGAACTTGCAGATCATTGATGGTCAAGTTTAGTTTCTCAAGTTTTGCTGCAAGTTTTAGAAACTTAAAATAGTCCGATGTAACTTTAAGAACAAATTTAAGATCGCCGTCCTTGCCAGGAATTAATTCTTTGATTATTATGTCCGTTTCTCGTGCAGTATTATTTATATGCTCCAAAAAAGCCGGCAATGATCGCACGCCGACGCTTGGTTGCTTCTTGGTTTCCTCTCGGACCTGCTGTTCTTTTTTCAAGGAAGCAATCTCGCTGTTAAGCATCGCCGCAAGTTTGACGGCGCTTTCCTGGGCGATTTCCCGCGGGCTTATCAGGGTTGCATACCCCAGGGCCAGCAGCGCCAAGACGAGATAGAGCGATGAAAGAATAAAGCCCTGATATTTTCTTACAAATTCATCCATGACGACGCTTCCTTACGGCATGTTCCGTTATTACTTCAGTGCTTTTTCGGCTTCTTCGCGGTGTTTTTGGGTATTTTCTTTCATACTTCCCAACGGCGATCCATTAGATCCTTCGGCCTGCTTGGCGGAGGCGATACGTTTATTTTCATCGTACCAAGCCTCGATACGAAAACGGATGATGGAGTCCCGCTCATTTTGATCGATGGCGGCGCCATGAAACTTGATTTCGCGGAAATCCCCCATGAAGCCCCGCGGGTCGGCCGTCACGCCTTCGGGCAATTGTCCTGGTTTGCAAGGCTGGCCGACGTCGCCGCCGGGGGGCGGCGCTGTCAACGGCGCGCTGGGGGCGGCGTTGAGGCGGTTATAGGGGTCGTTCTCCAATCGGCAAATAAAGCGCGCAACCTCTAGAATATGGCCGACAGTGGATGGCAGTACGGCGCCTTCGATCACCAGCTTTTTACTTAGAACGCTGGATCCGGCGATAGAACGGGTTTCCGTCGTCAGATAAACGTCCGAGAGCCACATTCTCTCATCTAAGTTAGCGGCGATTGCGAGGAATTTTTCCGTCCACAAGACTTTGTCGCCGCCGCCGTCAACCGGGGCGAAATCATTTCGGACAACCTTGTTACGTAAACGAGAGCTTTCATCGATTTGTGAGGCCGTATGGGCGACTGCGCTAGCATGACTTTGCTGGATTATGGTGTAATTATCATACCCAAAATAAATTAACGCCGCCAAAACAAAACCGAACACAAGAAAGTATTGTCTTTCATTTTTTTCGCCGTCTTCATCAGAAACATTAAATCCGCCACCGCCATCTTGCGCGCTTTTAATGCCTAGCTTTTTTATTAGCTCGGAAAAACCAGAGACGGATTCTTTTTTCGATCCAAGCGCACCGCGCCGGTTTCGCGCGGCGACGGGGGCGGCGGCCCGCGTCTGCGGACGGGGAATGGAGGAAGCCGGCGTCAAGCGCCCCTGGTGCAAAGCGTACGAAATTTTGCCGATCAGCAACTGGTCGCCGGCGTTGTCCAGCAAGTTCAAGCGATTTTCGTCCGCGACAAATAAATCAAGCACTTCGTCGTTCGATGCTTCGCACGGCATATCGAGCGCGCGAGACAGCGCCTCGGGAAAATTTTTCAGCCTGCCGTGCTCGCCGAAGATCTCCAGCCTTTCCGGCCGTCCCGCAGAGCGCTGTTGATCGAAATACTCCAGCGTGGCGAGGATATCCCGATAAAAGCCACGCACGGAGTCGCCGATAATTCGATCAACCTGACCGCGATTTTCGTCCTGCGCCGCGGCGGGCAATAGGCCGGCGTCGACTTCCGCCAGCAGATCGCGCCGCTTGGCCGACTGCATGGCGTCTTCCAACGGCGCGTTCATCCCCGCCGCCAGCGCCTCCAGCAGCCCCACCGCCCCCAACGGCAAGCTGCGCACGGTGACGGCGCCGTACTCGGGATTGACCAGCACGACGCTGGTTTTCCACCCGCCGACATAGATCGCGCCATAAACCCCGCCGCCATTCGACGCCCCGCGGCGAACGAGCAAATCAGCGGTCGGGCAAATGACGGCGACCCGCGCCGCCAGCCGATCAATACGGCTAAGGCACGCGCCGATCCCGGTCGCGTCGGCGAAGGCCGCGACGCCGTCGCTGCGCCCCGGATGCGCTTTCGCGCCGATGCGCCCCAGACCGAAGGTGACGCGCTTGGCGTTCAACTCGTCGGCGCCCAGCTTGCGCAGCAGGGCGGGCGACGCCTTTGAGGCCGAACGAAACACCTCTCCCAGCGTATCGGCGTAGTGGACCGCCGGATCGTCGGTCAGAATAACTACTTCTTTGGCGTCCGACGACGCCCCCAGCGCCGCCCCGGCCAATCGAAACGCGCTTTCGATGCGCCGTTCGCCGGTCCGCGGCGACTCGTTAATCTCCCCGGATTTTTCTTCCGCCGGGCGTCCGTCGCCGTGAATCAGCCGGGATCGCCACCCGGTTTCGCTGCAATGCAGGTACAGCCGCGCCGCGCCCGATCCGGCCCGGTCGGACTGCTTTTTTCCCGCCCCTTTGCCGAACGTAAAACTCTTTTTCAAATCAAGGCCGAACATGGTTCGTCTCCGTAAACTGGCCGTTCAGGGCAGCGGGTAATTGCGTTGAATGAACTGGATGGCGGCGGCGCCGTCCACTATCAGGCTGGATGGACAATTGGTTGTGACGCCCGCGCGCACCGGTGCGCTTGGCGCGCCTTCCACATCCACAACGCACAGGCCGACGGTCAGCCGTCCCACCCGGTGCCCCAGGTCGCGCACGGCGGGGGCGGAGCCGACCGCCGCGCCGTCGGCGGCGCTCAGCACTTCGAAATCCACCCGGATTTGTCCGTCGAACGGCTTCAGGCCCGCACTGTTTCGCCGTTCGTCGACCACCGCCCGAACGGCGAATTGATAGGGCTTGGCGGCGTTGGCGGCCTTGGGCGACGTGGGTGAAAACTGCTCGCCCGTATTCGTGGCGTTTTGCGGATAGTACCAGTACAGGCGGCCCGGAGCGTTGATTGATCCGTTGACCTGGATTTCATTGGTCCCGTCCAGATAATCTTGCAAGGAGCCGACGCGGGTGTTTGCGGTGCGGCTGGGATAGTTGGAAGGGTATGTTCCGGTGGTCGCCCCATCGTCGGTGTTTTCCGTCGTGCAGGCGGCGGCGGCGTTGGTGGTTTGATCCGCTCCCTTCAGCCCGGCCGCGCACAGCCCTTGAAAGGCGGCGCGGCTCAGCATGTAATTGAGATGACCGTTCATCGCCCAATACGCGCGGGTGTCGGCCAGCAGCCGCTCCACCTCGTCGCTTTCGCTGGTCAGGACATGGTTGATGAACCCGGCGCCGAACAGCATCATGAACGCCATGAAGACCATGACGGTTATCAGCACCGCGCCCCGCTGGCCGTCCCGCCGCTTCTTCGCCGCTCGACGCTTCACCATGGCGCTTTCCCCTGCATGGCGGCGAATGCGGTCCAATAGGGCGTTTTGCCGCCGGTCAACAACAAACGGGGCGAATTGAGCCGCCGAGGATCGGTCAATTGAAAGCCGATCTCCACCACGTTATTGACGATGTAGGTCTTTTCAAACTGCGGCTCGGCACGCAAAAACCCCCGAACCTCGGCGACCGTGTCCCCCGCCGCGGCGCATCCCCTCAGCGGCAGATTATAGTCGGAGCACGACGCCGTGACGTCACGGATTTCTTCGGCCATCAGTCGATAAACCGCATCCGCCGTCCCGTCGTTGGGCGCGTTTTCGTTGACCGACAGGGCGAAGCGATAGTGAGGAGCCGTTGCGGCGTTGTTCCGCACCATGAACTGCGTCGGCAAAGTCCAAGGAGCGGCGGGCGTACCGACGTTGGAACGCCCGCGTAAGCCGAACACATAGTTGAAGTCCAACAGACTGGCCGGAACCTGCGCCGTGGTGTTGGCGTTGGGGACCGCGCCGCCCAACGCCAGAATATCGAAGATCTCCCGCGCATGACGGTTGACGTCGATGCGGGAGGAAATGGCGTCGGCTGACCGCAAGGTGTCGGACAACACGGCGCCGACGCTGAGCATCAAAATCAGCCCGGTCGTCGACGCCACCAACAGTTCAATCAGCGTGAAGCCGCGTTGATTTTGGCGCCGCCGCCGTTTTTTATCCGCTGAGGCGATCATGGCCGCGCCCCGACGATGGTCTGCAACGTAATGGTCTCCACCGGCCCCATGTCGCCCCGCGGCGCCGCTTCGGAAAAGCGGAACGGGTAGTCGAGATAGACCGTCAGCAAGCGGCAAGGCGTGGTTGTTCCACTGGGATAGCAGGGCCTGGCGATCCCGCTGCTGTCCAGGATACTCAGCAGTTCCCAGCTCAATTGACCGACAATGCGGCGATCCTTGTCCAGCCACACCAAATTGCGGTCGTCGTCGGCCGTCCCCACCGTGCCGTTGTCGTCGTAATAGATGCGGCGATAGACGTTGTTGATTTTCGCCCCGCTGTCGGCGTCGGCGGCAAGCGTTCCGTCCACCGATTCCTGAAAAACCGTCGCATCGTTGGTGAAGGCGTTGGCGTGCAACGCCGTGCCGGCGGCGGCGTAAATCAGCCGAACGCCGCCGGCGGCCCCGGTGGAACTCAGATAAGAGCCGGACTGCGGCGGCGGATTGGTCGCGTAATCGGTGGGGGCGGCGGTGCTGATCGTGGCCGATTTGATGTAGGCGGCGCTCAAACGCTCCATCTCGCCGTTCAGTCGCATGATCGCCTGTTGGCGCAACACCGCGTCGTCAAGCTGTCGCGCCCCCGCCGTCCATAGCCCATTCATCCCAATCAGCAGGATGCTGACCAGCACCACGCCGATCAGCACTTCGATCAACGTGGCGCCCGACTGCCGGCGGCGGCGCGATGAGGATGCGGGGCGGAACATGGCGGATCAATTGCTCGTCGCGTCGGTCAGGGAAAGCCCCTGCCGCCACGTCAGTTGCACCGTGTGCCCGGCGATGGAGATCGACGCCGGGTCCAGCCCGTCCACCGGCGGCGGATAGCTCAAAACGGCGACTCTTCCTTCGCCGCCCTTGGCGCCCGCCGTCGCCACCCAGCCCCGCGGCTCCTGCTTCAGTGGCGCGTTCACATACGAAGGCGTGCAAGTGGACCCGGCGCCGCTGACCGTTCCGGTCGTCGCCGCGCCGTTGGTTTTTTTGCGTAGAACCGCCACCACCTGAAACAGCGTCGTCACCGTCGGCGTCGATGCCGGGATGCTGATGAAATTGCCGTGAGCGCCAGCCGTCGGCGTGCCCGATGAAAACGGCGTTGCGCCGTAATTCGCGCACAATGTGGCGCTTTCACATAATATCATGAAACAAAAATCACCAGCTTCTGACAAATCAACGCCAAGTTTCTTTTGTATTTCCTCCTCTGACCCAGTGGCGAGATAGTATCCTGTTTTATTATAGTGAATTCTGTTCTTGGCAGCGATACTGTTTAGGTAGGGCGTAGCCTGGCCGACGTTGGCTTCCAGAACATAGGATTGGAAGAAGCTGCCGCCGACGGTGGCGAGAATGCCAATGACCACCACCACCACCATCAGTTCCACCAGCGTGAAACCCGCTTGCAGACGGCCGACTCCGCGGCCCGTGATTTTCACCGTCATACCATCGACCCCATTTGAAAGACTGGCATGAAACAGGCGACCATCATGCCGGCGATCAACAAGCCGACAACCACGGTGAGAACCGGATTTATCAGGCTTGTAATATGATCTAAAAGATCCTGAACAAGACTATCAAAATAATCTGCCGACGATATCAAAAGCTCGTCAAGTATGCCGGCTTCCTCGCCCGACGCAATCATTTGTAAAACAATGCCATGAAATATTTCATGATCGCGGAAGCTTGCCGCCAACCCTCGCCCTCGCTGAACATCGTCAGCGATTTCATGGAGTATTTCCTGCACATAAACATTGCCGGAGGAATCCGCCGCCTGACGCAAGGATTCCAAAACCGGCACGTCGTTTTCCACCTGCACCGCCAGGGTGCGCAGGAAACGCGCCAGGGCGTTCAGCCGCCACAGCGTCCCCACCAGCGGAATGCGCAATTTGTATTGATCCCATACCGCGCGCCCGTCTTCGGTGGCGATCCAGATGGTGAAGGTTAGAATCAACGCTATCCAAACACCAATAACAATCATCCAGTACTCCGACCATAACTGGCCGACATCGAGCATGAACTGTGTTAATGCTGGAAGCTTTTTTCCAAAATTCTTAAATAGCGCCTCAAATCTTGGCAAGATAAAGAAGATCATCACATTAAATACAAGGAAAAAAGCAAAAATAATAAACAATGGATACATTAGTGCGGATTTAACTTTCCGCCCTGTTTCATGCATCACTTTTTGATATCTGGCGATCTGCTTTAATGCATCGCCCAGCCTGCCGGATTCCAGCCCGGAGCGAACGACGTTAACATAAATATCGTCAAAAATCGCCGGATACGCCGCCATGGAAGCGCTGAGATCGCGCCCTTTGCGCACCTGCTCCGACACTTCCGATATCGCGTCGCTCAATTTGCGTTGCGGCGTTTCGGCGGCGAGATTGTCCAGCACGTCCACCAGCGGCAGATTGCTGCGGATCATCGCGGCGAACTGCTGCGTGAAGATTAAGATGTGCAGCGTGCTGACGCCGGCCATGTCGCTCGCCCCCGCGTCAGTAGGTTTCGCCCAGCACGCGAATAATTTCGGCGTGCGTGGTCTTTTCCTGATCGATCATCCACAAACCATGCTCGATCAGTGTTTTCATGCCCTCTTCCCGCGCCAGCGCGCGCAGTTCCTCGGCGTTGAAGCCGGGCGACATAATCAGGTTGCGCGCCCGGTTGGTCATTTCAAACACCTCGAACACCGGCTGGCGACCGAGATAGCCGGTGTTGCGGCAATGTTCGCAGCCGACGCCGACGATATAGAAATCCCGGTCGTCAATTTGCACGCCCAGCTTCTCCAACCGTTCGTCGGACACGCCTTCATCCGCCAGCGCCCGACGAATGTTGATCCCCTTGCGGCGCGTGGCGCAGTGAACGCAGACTTTTCGGACCAATCGTTGCGCAATGGCCAGCGTCAGGGCGTTGGCGACGCGGAAATGGTCGATGCCCATGTCGAGCATGCGGGTGACGACGCCGATGGCGTCGTTGGTGTGAATGGTGGAAAAGACGATATGCCCGGTCAACGACGCCTGCACCGACATCGAAGCTGTTTCGCTGTCGCGGCATTCGCCGACCATGATTACGTCGGGGTCTTGGCGCAAAATCGTGCGCAGGCCGGAAGCGAAGGTCAGCCCGATGCGTTCGTTCACCTGCATTTGATGAACGCCCTTCAGACGGTATTCCACCGGATCTTCGACCGTCAGGACGTTTTTCGCCTTCTTGTCGATGCTGCCGAGACAGGAATAGAGGGTGGTGGTCTTGCCCGAACCGGTCGGCCCCGAAATCATCACCAGACCGAACGGCGCGTTCAGCTTTTCATAAAGCTTCTTCAAATCGTCCTTCAGCATGCCCAGATCGTCGGGCCGCGGCCGCAGCGCGTTTTTATCCAGCAAACGCATCACCACCTTTTCACCGTAAATGGTGGGATAGGTGGAGACGCGCACGTCCACCGGATTGCCGTGAACCACCAAAGCGATGCGGCCGTCTTGCGGGCGGCGTTTTTCCGCCACGTCCATGCCGGAGATGATCTTGATGCGCGACGAGATTTCCGCGTGCATCGTCGCCGGCAACGAGATTTCTTCGTGCAGAATGCCGTCGATGCGATTACGCACCAGCAAGTATTCTTCCGTCGGTTCGATGTGAATGTCTGACGCGCGCCGGTTATGGGCGCGCTGGAAGGTCAGATTGACGATTTGCGGGGTGTCCGCCCGCTCCAGCGCTTCGATCAAGCGCTGCTCCTCCTCCACCGAAATGTCGATAACCAGCACGTTGGCGGCGCCGTCGCTTTCCGTGGTCTGGTTCTTCAACCGCTGCAAAGCGCCCGAAAAGACATCGGGAAGCACCAGCATTTTGCCGGCCTTGCCGCCCAGGCAGCGGGTCACCCAATCATCCTGCGCGAGATCGAACGGATCGACCACCGCGCAGACCGGCGCGCCGCCGGCGGATTCCAACATCACCACGCCGCGCCCGTCCGCCTTGGCGTAAGGCAGCCACGGGGTGGCGACGGCTTGATCCATGAGCGTTTTTTCGTCGGCGATGACCGGTAAGCCAAGGATTTCGCCAATAAAATCCATAATCTCCTTGCGCGACTTGACCTGCTGATCGTCGATCAGCGCGCGGAAGAAGGTTTTGCCTTTCTCCCGCGCCGTGTTCATCAGCGTCGCCGCCCGACCGCCGTCCAGCAAGCCGCGGTCGACCAATTCACGGGCGAAGCCGGTCAACACCACTTCGGGAAAGGGGCGGCGGTCGTGATCCCGCCGGTCCGCCTCGCCGTCGTCTGAAACAACGGCGGCGGCGACAGGCGGCGATTGATCCGCGTCGTCGTCCAGCGACAGGCGCGCCCCATCCCACAACGGTTTTTCCGCCGCCGCCCCTGCGGAAGCCGAGGGGGAGTCTGGAAGCGGAACGGTCGCCGCTTCGTCGCCGTCAACCCGCGCCAGGGCGACGGTTAGGATGGTTCCCCCAACCAAAATGATCGAACCGTCGGACAGCGGCGCCGGCGCGGCGCCCAGCACAACCCCGTCAAGCATCGTTTCCGCCTGATCCGGCCAGCCGCCGATCAACCACCCTTCTTCCCAGGAAAACAGGAAAAAACAATGGTGGTTGGCCAGTTGCGGGTCGTCGATGGCGATATCGGCTTGCGCTTCGCCATCGCCATGGCGCCCGAGCACCGCGCGATCCAGCGTTTTATCAATTGAAAGCGTCGTCCGCCTGCCTTGGGGATCTTGCACCGTCAAGCGAAGCGCGGGCCGCGGGGCGACGTCGGTGGCGTTTGTGGTCATTTCTCTTCGCCGTCATTAAGGGAATACGCCACGCGGAAACCGACGTCTCTGCGTCGCTCTCCTTGCGCCAGACCATCGCGATAGGCGCAGCGGCCCATGGAAACGAGAGATTCGAAACTGCCGCCCCGCAACGCCCGCAGCGGGCCGGGCCGCTGATTGCAGGGGTCGACGTCGCCTTGCCTCAGCCCGGCGTAAAACTCGGGGTCATAGACGTCGCGACACCATTCGCGGACGTTGCCGCACATGTCCTCGACGCCATAGCCGCTGGCCCCGGTAGGACACGAGCCGACGGGGGACAAGCCCCCGCTGGGGTCGTCGATATTGGCCTGCAACGGCGTCGGCGGGTCGTCGCCCCAGGGATAAAGCGCGTATTCGCCCCCGCCGCGCGCCGCGCATTCCCACTGGGCTTCGGTCGGCAGCGCGCCGCCAACCCACGCGGCGTAGGCGGCCGCTTCGTCATAGCTGATTTGAACCACGGGCAGCAGCGCTTGCGCGCCTTCGCCCGCCAGGTCTCCGCCCGGCATGCGGCGCCCGGTCGCTTCCGCGAACGCTCTGTAGTCTTGCTGCGTCACCGGATGGCGGTCGATCAAGAAAGGCGACAGGATGATCGACCGGCCGGGCCGCTCGTTTTCCGGCGCCCTGACGCCGCGCGGCGAGCCCAACAGATACGCCCCGCCGGGAATGGCGAGGGCGGCGGCGCGGCGCTGCGACGGTCCATCGGCGGTGCGGACCTCGTCGCTGTCCGACAGCGTGATGTCGTTCAAAAACGCCAGCACTTGACGGGCCGAAGCGATCCGTTGTTCCGGATCGAACGTCAATAGGCCGCGGATCAGGCGATCAAGCGCCGGCGGCACCCGATAATTGCGGCGGCTGGGCGGCTCCATCTGTTCCCAAGGCACGCGAACCGCCTTGCGCTGCGACCAGTCCTCGCGCGAGGTGTTGGACAGGGCGCAGCCGGGAATCGCGCCGGCGAAGAACTCGTACGCCATGACCCCCAGCGCCCAGAGATCGGCGCGCTGGTCCACCTGGTCCGGGCGCTCCAACTGTTCCGGCGCGGCGTAGCGCGGGGTAAGCCCGCCGGGAGCCCCCGTTTCCACCCGCGATCCCAAAACGGCGAACCCCAAGTCCATGATGACCGGGGCGCGGATGTCGCCGCCGCGCAGCATGATGTTTTCCGGTTTCAGGTCGCGGTGGATGATTTTCTCATGCGCTTCCGCCAATGCGGCGGTGACGCTGCGCAGCAGCTCCAAACACGCCGGCGCGCGGGCGAAGCGGTCGTCCTTGCGGTCGTTGAGCCACTTGCGCAGCTCAACGCCTTCAATGAACTCCATCACCAGACCAACGCCCTCCGGCCCGTCGTACAGGTCATAGGTCGGACAGATGCTTTTGCTGTAAAGACTGTGGGCCGCCACCACGTCGTTCGCCAAACCTTCCTCCATGCGCCGCCGCGTCGCGGCGTTGGGCATGGCGGCGGGCTTCAGCAGTTTGATGGCGGCGTGGCGGCGCAGCCGGGTGTCGTACACTTTAAACACCCGGGCGAAGCCGCCTTCTCCCACCTGTCGCCAATCCACATAGCGGGGGCCGCCGCCGCCGGATTGCGCCGCCGGTTCGCCGCCGGTCGAGCCCGCGGCGAGTCCGTCCGCGACCGGTTCCGTCATGCTGAGATTGGGCATAGAGAGCTCTGTCTTGCGGGCCGCGGGGCGCTTCTTAAGAGCTGGGGGCGGTGGCGGTGACGGCGTCGTAGCTCATGGTGGAGCAAGCGCCCGCCGCGGTGGCGTTGTAAGTCGCCGCCGCGGTGACGTAGGTGGAGCGGTTGTACTGGCCATCCCAACCAACGGCGCCGGCGGAATCCGCGCTTGAGAAGAAGACGGCGCCGTTGTCGTAGGTGCAACTCGCGGCGGTGGTGGCGGTGGTGCAGCGGCGGGCGACGATGCAGACGCCGGCGGCGCGGGTGGTGGAGTTGATCGCCACGTTGACGATGTAGCGCCACTTGCTGTTCGCCGGCATAGTGACGGTGGAAATAACAGCGTCGATACAGTTGTTCGATGAGCAGCCGTAATACCCGTTGCTGCCGCTGCTGTTGATATTGGCGGCAAGCGTCGTCGTCGTCACGTTCGGATTGGCGTCGATGTAACCTTGAATGCTTCGGCTGATGTCGGCCATGCGGTCCGCCGGCTCCGACGTTTCCGCCTGTTTAACGAAGCGGGTCAACTGCGGCACGCCGATGGCGGCCAAAATGCCGATAATGGCCACCACCACCATCAGTTCGACAAGGGTGAAGCCCCGTTGAGAGCGATTGCGGGCGGACATGACGAGTGCTCCTTGGTAGACGCGATGAAAAATTTACTGGACGGTGTAGGAAGTCAGAACACGGGCGGATTCAGGCGCTTCGCCGTAACGATATTCCATGCGCACATAGTTTTTCGCCTGAGGGCTGTACCACCAGCGCTCGAATCCGGTCCAGTTGCCGGTCAGACTGCGTGACCGCTTGGTCAGCTTGATCGTGTCGAAAGAACCGGCGGGAACGTTGATGCGTTCATAACCGTCAATCGTCCATGACGTCTGGTGCCGCACCAACACGCCATTGCGGGTGTATTCCCGCTGGAAGGTGATTGATTGCCCTGGGCGCGCCGAATACAGTTTTTGGATGTCGTCCGAGTTATAAACCGCCTTGCGCAACGCGGCGCGGGACTGTGAGTCCAACCGGAACACGCCGTCGGCGGTGAACCATTGCTTGGGGTCGTCGGTGCGCTGGAACTTGCCGATCCGCCCATCGACCGCGGCCACCTTAAAGCCCATGCCGTCGCTGTAGGACCAAGCGTCGCCCACCGCCCATTGCGGCGGCGTGAAGGGAATTTGCCCCAAGCGCGTCGCGCCGCCGGGGGATTGGCCCGGGCTTTGAATAACCACCCCTTCCGATTTGGTCAAATCCATAGGCGTGTAATCGCCGTCGCTGACGCATCCGCCCAGCGCCAACATCGCCACGGCGCCGAGCAAAGCCGGCATGCCATTAAATTTATTGTTCATTGCCGTACTTTCCTCATCGAATTCATCATTCAAACATTAAAAAAGGTTGTGAAGTCCGGGCTGCTTATCGGTCAACGGCTCCCATTTGCCTTCACTTTCGCCTTCCCCTAGCAGAACTGTTCTTTGATAGAACATCGGCGGCAAAGCGCCGCTCTGCACGGCTTGGCGTGACGTGAAAGCGCGCACGACAAGCTGTTGCCTGTCATTCATCGAAGCGTCGTAGACAAAACCACCAACAGACAGATCAACACCAAGTTCTTTCAAAATCGGCGCCGACGATCTTTGATCTGTTGAGAAATAAGCCGCCCGCTTTTCCTTCATAACGATGTAATTTTTTTGCGCCCGCACGATTTCATCGACTCTCTTCTCCGCCTCGGCCCTGGCCGCGGCGACGAATATCCGGCTCTGAACCAGCGGAACCAGAAACGCCGCCGCCAGCGCAAGCGAGCCGATCAGCCAGTTGGCGGATGAAACAATACGGAGCGTCGGGTTCACGTCACTCGTCCTCTTCCACCAGAGCCGGGTTAATGTCGATCAACTGGCTGCGGGTTTGCAGATCGGTGCGCATTTCGGCCAGCTTGGCCTTTTGCGAGTCGAGATAGCGGCGCTGCGCCACGTCAGAGGCGAATTCGTCGTCCGGCTGCACCACCTTGGGCGTGATGAAGAAGATGGTTTCCTGCATGTCGGAGTTGGACGAGCGCGACTTGAACAGCGAGCCGATGATCGGCACGTCCTTCAGCCCCGGCACGCCGTCGTTGCCTTCGATGCGGGTGTCGTTCATCAGGCCGCCCATGACGAAGGTGCTGCCGTTGGGGATCACCACCTGAGTTTGCACTTCGTTGCCCACGACGGTCGGCCGCCCGGCCGACATGGTGATGTCCTTGTCGGTGGCGGCGATGGCCATGCGCACCATGTTGGTGCGGTTGGGCGAACGGAAATCGATTAACGACGGGGTGATGTTCAGCGTCAGGCCCGCCTTGACCTCGAAAAACGTGCCGGCGGCGTTGGGGCTGGACGGCGTCTCCAGATACATCGAGCGGTCGTTGGTGATCTTGGCGTTGAGATTGTTCAACGTCACCACCCGCGGCGCGGCGATGGTTTGCAGCTTGTTGGCTTCGGCCAGCGCGTTGATCTGGGCTTGCAACGCCCAATTGGATCCACGAAAAACGAAGGAAGCGAGGGAGCCGCCCAACGTCGTCGGCAGCAGCGTGAACGGGTCGACCGGGGGAATGATGGTCGCCACCCTTCCGCCCGTGGTGTTTGTCGTCGTGCTGCCGTTTGTCGTTGTCGTCGATGCGTTTTGCTGGCTGGCGATCGTTCCCGTCGGAGACACGAGATTATCCGCCGCGATGCCCGTCGAAACGCCAAACCCAAGGGCGCCGGTGTCGCCTACGCCGCTCAGCGCCGCCCCGCCCCAGCGGACGCCCAATTGTTCCGACACCCCGCGCCGGGCGCGGACGATCATCACTTCGATCTGCACCAGCTTCAACGGCTGATCCAATTGTTCGATCAACCGGCGCACTTCCGTCACGGCGGTTTGCGAACCGCGCACGATCACCGAATTGGACCGCGGATCAATGCTGATGATGGGCGGCACTTGGCCCATTTCACGGCGGATGCGCGCCAGTTCCTGTTCTTCAACCACCGGAACGCCGGGCGCGCCGGCCTTGGCGTCGCCGCCTTTGGTCCCGGTGTTAATGCCCAGCATGTTTTTCAGCGTCTCGTCGATGCCGGGGATGGTGATCGTCTGTCCCTGAAACGACTGGGTGGTGGCGCCGACCGTCGCGTATTTGAGCGGTATGATTTCGGTTTTAGTGTTCAGGATGTCATCGCGCAAACGTCGAGTCGCTTCGGCCTTTAGCTGCGCAACTTCTTTCTCGGCTTCTCGCGTGCCGCGCATCGCTTGGCTGTTCAGAGAGTCGTCTTGCGCCTTGTTGCGCGCCTCTTCCGCCTTATCAAGCTGCTGGGCTAGCTCTGCGAGCTGAGAAAGCTGGGCGTCTGATCCATTGGCAATGACGATGCCATGTTCATCATCGCCGACAACGTCTATCCGTAACAGCTTCTTAGCAAGAATCTGAAACTGCGTCGGTTTAATATAAGCTAATGCAATTAACTTTCGCCGTTGCGGCGCCGAAAACGTCACCGTTTTGCTCTCGGCGTCGTATAACGCCTCAAGGTTATACTCGTTTATTAGCTTATTAAACGCGCCTTGTAACGACATATTGTTGAATTTGAACGTCACGGCGCCCTTTACATCGGGGCGGAAGCTGGCGGAGAGACCGTTCTCCTTCAATATATCTCCAAGAACGGACCGAATATCCGCATCCGAGTAGGATCTTTCGTATATTTGATTTTTCCAAGGAATATCATTAGCGATTGCTGGCGCAGTTATTGCGAAGTACGTGACAATAATCGGTAATACCAATTTTCTTAATTTAGACTTGGAATGGTTTATCATAGCCATACATTCCCCGATGTGCCAGTCGCGTCATTACCGTAACTATCGCTATCAATCATAAGATAGTGAGTCAAATGAATGATTCAAAAATTTCAAATAAATACATATGTGTTTATATTTATTAATACAAAATTATGGTTTAGATTAAAACGATGTTTGAATTCATATGCACTCTTTTGCACAACATCATTAAATCCAGTTGCAATCGCTTGAAAATGATTCAAGGATTATCATCATGAGACTTGATGTCTCGTCATTTAGGCTTGTCATGAAATAAAGATTGAAACGGCCATGAATAATAAAAACAACTTCTCGGGTCACGATCATACGGTTATTGTCGGAAATGACGACACTGACTTGAATACTGTTATGTATGAATCCAGCCCAGGGCAGAAAAATGATACCTTTTATGATGCAGAGAAAAAAATTTTTAGCGGTGATGGGACATTGTTAAGTGTAACAACGCCAGCCCTAATGTTAATTTCACGAATTAATAACATTAAAGAGAATATTGATCCTAATTTATTGAAACAAAGTGCAGATAAAGCTATGCAAAATCTGCACTCTGACATTATAAAAATTGGTCTTAAGGCTGGAGAAGCTAGAATAGCTCATTATTTTATATGCGCTACAATTGACGATATCGCCCTAAATTCTCCATGGGGCAGGCTTTCCTCGTGGACCAAAAACAGCATGGTGTCCACTTTTCATATCGACGCGGAGGGCGGCGATCGGGTTCTCGAGCTTGCGGAGAGCATGCGCAAAAATCCGGCGAAGTATCGCGATTTGCTGGAGCTGGCGTACCTGTGTGTTTCTCTCGGTTTTGAAGGGCGCTTCCGGGTGACGCCCAACGGCCAGACCGAACTGAAGAGTTTTCGCGAATCGCTCTACTTGGCGGTGGCGCAATTGCGGCGTCCCGCGGCGGCCGATCTTTCGCCCCATTGGCGCGGCGCAGAAATTCCGCTGGCGGCGCGCCGCCGCACCGCCCCCTTATGGGTGGCGGCGTCCGGCGTGGCGGCGGCGCTGTTGGCGGTGTTCATTGGTTTGGGGTTCGCCCTCGACAGCCGGTCCACCGCGGCGAGCATGCTGGCGGCGAATCCTGTGAAATCGGCCAGTCCGGTCTTCCCCGAACCGCCCCTTCCCCCGGCGCAGATCGACATGGCGGCGCCGCTTCTCGCGCCCGTTCCCCCGCCTCAGCCGGTTGTCGAAGCGCCGTCTCGCCCGTCATCGCACGAAAACCTGGGCAAATTCCTCGCCAAGGAAATCGCCGACAACCTCGTCGAAGTAAGTGAAACCGGCGATCGAGTCGTCGTGCGATTGCTGGCCAAGGGATTGTTTCCCCCCGGCGGCGCATCGTTGGAGCCGGCGTACCGCCTGATGCTGGAAACCGTCGGCAAGGCGCTGGAAAAGGAGCCGGGACGCATCGTCATCGCCGGACATACCGACAGCACGCCGATTCCCGCTAATAAGCGGCTGAAGTATCGCTCGAACCTTGAGCTGTCTCAAGCGCGGGCCGACGAGGTGAAGGCCTTGTTGTCAAAGCACGTCGGCGACGCCGGCCGCTTGAAAGCGGAAGGGCGCGCTGACAGCGAACCCATCGGCGACAACAGCACGCCGCAGGGCCGGGCCGCCAATCGACGCATCGACCTGATTTTGTTCAAGCCCGGCAACCGGCCCGACTGAACGAAATCCCCGTCGCCATTCTTTTTTTGCGCATCCAACCCAGGGGCCAACGGTGCAAAAGGTCATTTCCGTCGTCCGCTCGCCGCTTTTCCTCGCCTTTCTCGGCGCTTGCGCGATTGCGGCGTCGCTCTGGTTCATAATCCCGTTGGCGGGCGTCGAAAACGATTACGTCATCTTCGCCATCGCCTGCCTGCCGTTCCCAGCCTGGGGCGGGTACGTGTTTTACGACTGGCGACGGCGCGCGGCGGTCGAGACCTCCTTGGCCCAGGGCCTTTATGACGAATCCCAAGCGGCGGCAGAAGAAGAGCAAGCCGTTCAACAGCGCTTCCGCGACGCCGTTGAGGGTTTGCGCAAAATCGGCGGCGGCCGGGTGCGGTTGCAGGATATGCCGTGGTACGTGCTGATCGGCCCGCCGGCGTCGGGCAAGACCACGGCGTTGATGAATTCCGGCTTGCGTTACCCGCTGGAGGCCGAATTCGGCCGCGGCGCGGTGAAAGGCGCCGGTGGAACCCGGTTGTGCGACTGGTGGTTCACCGATGAGGCCGTGCTGATCGACACCGCCGGCCGCTTCACCACGCGCGACGACAACGCGGCGGTGGACAAGGCCGGCTGGGATCAATTCCTTAATCTGCTGGCCGAACATCGGCCGCAACAGCCATTAAACGGGATTTTTTTGGCGCTGGGCCTGGATGAACTGCTGGATGGCGACGAGGAGCGTCGGCAATCCTCCGTCGCCGCCATCCGCCGTCGCTTGCAAGAAATCACCGAACGCTTCGGCCAACGTTTTCCCGTCTACGTTCTGTTGACGAAATCCGATCTTATCGCGGGATTCGACGAGTTTTTCCGCAATCTCACCGCCGCCCAGCGTGAGCAGGTCTTGGGAACGACGTTTCCGCTGACGGAAGACGATCATTCCGACAGCTTCCTTGAGCGTTTTGAAAAAGAATTCGACCTGATCTCCGGGCGCGTCCGCGAGCGTCTGCTCGACCGCATGCAGGAAGAAGACAACGCCGCCCGCCGCGCGCGGATATTCGCGTTTCCCGCAGAATTCGACGCCGTGCGCGACAGCGTCGCCCGCCACCTTAACGACGTCTTCTCCACGTCGAAATTTGAAAACGCGATTTGGTTGCGCGGCGTCTATTTCACGTCCGGAACCCAGCATGGGACGCCGGCGGCGCGGTTGATGAACGCTTTGACGGCCAGCTTTGGTCTGCAACGACTGAACCTGCCCGCCTTCTCCGCCACGGGGCGCAGCTATTTCATCGCGCAAGCGCTGCGCGACGTCGCTTTCCGGGAAGCCGGCCTGGTGGGCTTCAATCCACGCGCGGCGGCGCGCGCCCGCATCGCCCGCGGCGTTTCCCTG
>CALGOL010000001.1 GCA_937960755.1 uncultured Azospirillum sp. | reverse complement strand
CCCCAACGCGCTGGCCCGGCGGGCGCTGAACGCCACGTTGTTTCCAGGGCACCCCTACGGCGCCGACGCGCGGGGCGACGCCGCCAGCTTGGCGGCGATCAGCCGCGACGATCTGACGGGGTTTGTTAAGCGGGAACTGGGGCGCGACCGGCTGATGGTGACCGCCGCCGGGGCGATTTCAGCCGCCGAGTTGGGCCAAGCGGTGGACAAGCTGTTCGGCGACCTGCCGGCGAAAAGCACCGTGACGCCGGTTCCGCCTGTCGTTCCGCAAGGGCTGGGCAGGACCGTAACCGTCGATTTCCCCTCGGCGCAAACGGTGGTCGCCGCGGCCGGGCCGGGCATCGACCGCCACGACCCCGATTATTACGCCGCCCGACTCGCCGTGCATATCCTTGGCGGCGGCGGTTTCTCCGCCCGGCTGATGAAGGAGGTGCGGGAGAAGCGCGGCCTCAGCTACGGCGTTTACGCCGGCCTGATCGGCTTGGACCAGGCGCCATTGGTGTTCTGGGGCGGCTCGACGCAAAACGCCAAAGCGGGGGAAATGCTGCAAGTCGCCCGCGACGTCTGGGCGGAAATGGCCAAGATCGGCCCGACGGCGGAAGAACTCGCGGCGGCCAAGACTTACCTTACCGGCTCCTTGCCGCTGCAATTGGACAGCACGCCAGAGATGGCGGATTTTCTGTTGCAGGTGCGGCGTGACCGGCTGCCCATCGACATCTTGGATAAGCGCGACGGGCTGATTAACGCCGTGACGCTGGACGACGCCAAGCGGGCGGCGGCGCGGCTGTTCGATCCGGCCAAACTGTTGACGGTGCTGGCGGGTAAGCCGGCGGGAGTTTGATCGACGCTTTGCCGGCGGGTCAGGCCGGGGCGAACCCGGCCGGCTGCGCCAAAGCCATGAACGCCGGCTTGGCGAACAGATAACCTTGCAGCAGATTGACGCCCATGTCGCGCAAAGTCGCGGCTTCGCCTTCGGTTTCAATGCCTTCCGCCACGACGCCGACGCCGATCTCCCGGCAGGCTCCAACGATGCCGGACAACAGCGCCCGGCGCACCTTGTCTTGGTCGATCCCGCGGGTGAGCAGCATGTCGATCTTGATAAAATCCGGCTGATAGTCCGCCAGCAGGTTTAAACCGGAAAAGCCGGCGCCGAAATCGTCGATGGCGGTGGTGAAGCCCTGGCGCTTGTATTCGGCGATGATGCGGCGCAAATGGCCGACATCGTCGACCTTTTCGGCTTCAGTCACCTCGAACAAAATGCGATCAATGGGAAAGCCGGTGCGCCGCGCCGCGTCCAGCGTCGCGCGAATGCAGGTTTCCGGTTGATAGACCGCGTTGGGCAGGAAGTTGACCGACAACCGGCATTCGACGCCAAGGGCGGCGGCGGTTTCAATCGCCTTGACCCGGCACGTTTGGTCGAAGGCGTAGCGGTTGTCGTCGTTGACTTGCCCAAGCACCCAGCCGGCGCCTTCGCCGTTGACGCCGCGCACCAGCGCCTCGTGCGCGAAGACGCGGCCGGAATCGGCGTCGATTATCGGCTGAAACGCCATGGCGATGTCAAACGGCAAGCTCTGGCCGCAACGACCGCCGCAACCTTGCCGTTCGGCGGTGTCCGCTGGATGCATGGAAAACCCCCTCAAATGCAGCGCCTTTCCAAAATGGGAGCGACTACGGTTAAAACAACGAGCCTCTGAAAAAACAAATATGCTTTTATTTTTAATGATCCGTTTGGCGAACCTTTTCGTAAGGGGGTAAAGCGCGGCGTAAGGAACCGCCGCGCGCCACCGCTCACGGAAGGCGCAAGAGACATGCTCGGTTTTCTCAAAAACGTTTCGGTCGCGTCCACGTCCGAACTTTCGATTAAGTTAGAAGGCCTTAACACGCTGAACGCCAACGTCATGCTGGCGGACGACAAATTCAATATAGTTTATATGAACCCATCGGTCGTGCGTTTTTTACAGGAAGCTGAGGCGGAAATCCGAAAGGAGTTGCCGGATTTTGACGCTTCGGCGCTGGTCGGAAGGAACATCGACGTGTTCCATAAAAATCCGTCACATCAACGGCGCATGCTGACCGGATTGTCGAAACCGCACCGCGCCACCATCCGAATCGGGGCGCGGATGTTTGATTTGAATTTGGCGCCGGTGTCCGACGACAAGGGAAAGCGGATGGGGTTTGTCGTCGAATGGGCCGACGCGGCGCACCGCATCCAAAACATGGAGTTCGCCGCGCAAATCGCCGCCATCAACAAAGCGCAAGGCGTCGCGGTTTACGGGCTGGACGGCAAGCTGGCCGAGGTCAACGGCGTGATGTGCAACGCCTTCGGCTGTTCTTCCGACATGCTGGTCGGGCGAAAGATTGAGGATCTGACGAGCGGCGACGCGCAAACGGCGATGACGTTGCGCCGCCTATGGGAAAGGCTGGCCGCTGGCGAGTTTCAGTCGCTGCGCTTGCGACGCCATGCGCCCGGCGGACGTCAAGTCTGGACCGATTCCTTCTTCACCCCGATTCCCGACGCCATGGGCAAACCGGCCAAGATTGTCGAAGTCGCCGCCGACGTGACCCGGCAGGAGGATTTGCTGGCTAATCTCAAGCGCATCATCGACGACAATTTCGTCGAGATCGATGAAGCCTTACGTCATACCGCCGATCAGTCGGGGCGTGCGTCGAGCGCGGCGGGGGAAACCCAGGCCAGCGTTCAGTCGGTCGCGGCGGCGGCGGAGGAGTTGGCGGCGGCGGCGCGTGAAATCGCCGACAGCATGTCGCGCTCGCGTCAAGCCACCGAAGCGGCCTATAGCGAGGCGCAAAACGCCGATCAGTCGGCGCAGCGACTAACGGACGTCGCCAAAGCGATGGGCGGCATCGTCGATTTGATCCGTTCTATCGCCGGCCAGATTAATCTATTGGCGTTGAACGCCACCATCGAGGCGGCGCGAGCGGGGGACGCCGGCAAAGGCTTCGCGGTCGTCGCTAACGAAGTGAAAAATCTCGCCAACCAATCGGCCAACGCTACGGCGCAAATCTCCAAGGAAATTGAAGGCATGCAGTCGGTGTCGGGGGAAGTGGTGTCTTCGCTGGCGGCGATCCGCCGCGCCATGGAAGGCGTGCGGGAGTTTGTCACCGTCAGCGCCGGAGCGGTGGAGGAGCAAAGCGCCGTAACCCGCGACATGTCGTCCAACATGCAAGGGGCGTCAGTCTCCGTCGCCGCCGCGGCCGGGGGCATTGGCGAAATCCAAACATCGGTCTCGCGGGTGGCGCAAGCCGTCGCTCGCACCAAAGACGCAGCGGCGGTGCTGGCGCGGTGACGACGTCTGCTTCGTGGGTTCGCCAATAAAAAAGCCCCGCCGAAGCGGGGCTTTTTTTTGAGCGGTCGAACCGTTCGTCCGAGCGATTAGCGCTTGGAGAACTGGAACGAACGGCGGGCCTTGGGCTTGCCGTACTTCTTACGCTCGACGACGCGGCTGTCGCGGGTCAGGAAGCCGGCCGCCTTCAACGCCGGGCGCAGGCCCGGTTCGAAGTAGGTCAGCGCCTTGGAGATGCCGTGACGCACTGCGCCGGCCTGACCCGACAGACCGCCGCCGGTGACGGTGGCGATAACGTCGAACTGGCCTTCACGGTCGGCGACGCCGAACGGCTGGCCGATGACCATGCGCAGCACCGGACGCGCGAAGTAAGCAGCGGCGTCGCGGCCGTTGACGGTGATCTTGCCGGCGCCGCGCTTGATCCACACGCGGGCGACGGCGTCCTTGCGCTTGCCGGTGGCGTACGAACGGCCCAGGGCGTCGATCTTCGGTTCGGCGGGGGCGTCGACGGCGGAAGCGGCGACGGCGGCCGAGCCCTGAAGATCCTTCAGGCTGGAAAGAGTGTTGGCCATGGGATTAAGCGCTCCGCTTGTTCTTCGGGTTCATCGCCGCGACGTCCAGCGCGACCGGCTGCTGGGCTTCGTGCGGGTGGGAGGCGCCCTTGTAAACCTTGAGGTGACCCATCTGGCGACGGCCCAGCGGGCCGCGCGGCACCATACGCTCCACCGCCTTTTCGATCACCCGCTCCGGGAAGCGGCCGTCGAGGATCTGGCCCTTCGAACGGCCCTTGATGCCGCCCGGATAGCCGGTGTGCCAATAGAAGAAGTCGGCGTCGCGCTTCTTGCCGGTCAGCTTCACCTTTTCCGCATTGATGACGACGATGTGATCGCCGCAATCCATGTGGGGGGTGAAGGTCGGCTTATGCTTGCCGCGCAGCATGTTCGCCAGGATGGAGGCGAGCCGCCCGAGAATGAGGCCGTCGGCGTCGACGACGTACCATTTCTTCTCGATGTCGGCCGGCGTGTGGTTGAAGGTCTTCATCGCCCGTCGCTTGCTATCTTGCGGCCCCTGTTCGGGGCTGCGCTGTCCGAAATACGGCGGCGCCGGAAGCGCGAAGCTTCCAAGCGCCGAAGGCCGGTCTTTTACGGCGCGCGGCGGGCGCTGTCAAGCGGGGAAAAAGCGTTGCGAAGCGGCATGATAGCTTAGCGGTACAATAATACCGCCGCTCGCTGCGCTGGGTTTTCAACGGTTTTTGGGGCTCCGTGGTTTGTTTGGTATGATAATACCGCGTTCATTCCCGTGGCGGAACCGAGTAAGTCCCAGTGGCGTGGGCGACCGGGTCGTCGTCGCCTTCCGAATAGATCATCACGTCGCCATAGGCCAGCCGGCGGCCCAGCTTCAGCACCCGCGCCTCCGCCGCCAGCGGGCGCATTTCCGGCTTGCGCAGGAAGTTGATCGTCATCGAGGTGGTGACGGCCAGCTCAACCCGGCCGATCAGGCTGAGCACGGCGGCGTAAAGCGCCACGTCCGCCAGCCCGAACATGGCGGGGCCGGTGACGGTGCCGCCGGGGCGGATAAAATCGTCGCGGCACGGCATGCGCAAGACGGCGCCGCCGGCAGTCAGTTCCGTCACCGTAACGCCGTACTGCCCCACCAACGGCACGCCTTCGACGATAAGCTGCTGGATTTCATCGGCGGTCATGGCGGGGCGTTTGTGCATCGGATGGCCTCTTAAAGTTGACGGTGGTCAAGCGCAGGGTAAACCAACGGCTTTCGTCGCCCAAACACCCCTTGCGCAAGGCCGCCTTGGCCGCCCCTTACGTTGACAGAGGCGCCGGAGCGCCTTATCTGAAAGCGGCCGTAGACCATTCGGGGTCTGGGCCCTTTTCGTGCTTCGCGACTTTCAGAGGTTCTTCATGTTCGGCGCCATCGCCCGCAAACTTTTCGGCACCGCCAATTCCCGCGTGGTGAAGAAGCTTCAGAAGGTCGTGCCCGTCATCAACGGGCTGGAGCCGCAGGTGGTGGGACTTTCCGACGCCGACCTGCAAGCCCGCACCGATTGGCTGCGCGGACGCTTGGCGAACGGCGAAAGCCATGACGATATTCTCCCCGACGCCTTCGCCACCGTGCGCGAAGCCGCCAAGCGGGTGTTGGGTCAGCGCCATTTCGACACCCAGATGATGGGCGGCATGGTGCTGCATCAAGGCAAGATCGCCGAAATGCGCACCGGTGAAGGCAAGACGCTGGTGGCGACGCTGGCGGTTTACCTCAACGCGCTGGAAGGCAAGGGCGTTCACGTCGTCACCGTTAACGACTATCTCGCCTATCGCGACAGCGAATGGATGGGCCGGGTCTATCGGTTCCTCGGGCTCTCGGTCGGCTGCATCGTCCACGGTCTGACCGACGACGAACGCCGCGCCGCCTACGCCGCCGACGTCACCTACGGCACCAATAACGAATTCGGCTTCGACTATCTGCGCGACAACATGAAGTACCGGCTGGACGACATGGTTCAGCGGCCGTTCAATTTCGCCATTGTGGACGAAGTCGACTCGATCCTGATCGACGAAGCGCGCACGCCGCTCATCATCTCCGGCCCGTCCACCGATTCGTCGGAAATGTACATCGCCGTCGACCGGCTGATCCCGATGCTGACGGAAGGCGATTTTGAGAAGGACGAGAAGCACCGCACCGTGGCGCTCACCGAAGCGGGGCAGGAGCATATTGAACAATTGCTGGAGCAGGCGGGCTTGCTGAAGGGCGGCGGGCTCTACGACGTGCAGAACGTCGCCGCGGTCCACCATGTCCAGCAGGCGCTGCGCGCCCACACTCTGTTCCAGCGCGACAAGGAATACATCGTCAAGGACGACAAGGTCGTCATCATCGACGAATTCACCGGCCGCATGATGGAAGGCCGGCGCTATTCCGAAGGTCTGCACCAGGCGCTGGAAGCCAAGGAAAAGGTGACGATCCAGCGGGAGAATCAGACCCTCGCCTCCATCACCTTCCAGAATTACTTCCGTCTGTACCCCAAGCTGGCCGGCATGACCGGCACGGCGCTGACGGAAGCGGCGGAATTCGCCGAAATCTACGGCCTGGAAGTGGTGGACATGCCCACCAACCTGCCGGTGCAGCGCAAGGACTACGACGACGAGGTCTATCGCACCGCGGCGGAGAAATACGAGTCCATCGTCACGCTGATCGAAGAGTGCCGCAACCGCAATCAGCCGGTGTTGGTCGGCACCACCTCCATCGAAAAGTCGGAACTCATTTCCGACGTGCTGAAGAAAAAGAAGATCCCGCACAATGTGCTGAACGCCCGCTATCACGAGCAGGAAGCCTATATCGTCGCGCAAGCTGGCCGTCTGGGGGCGGTCACCATCGCCACCAACATGGCGGGCCGCGGCACCGACATTCAGTTGGGCGGCAATCTGGAAATGCGCGTTCAGACCGAGTTGGCGAATGTGCCGGAAGGGCCGGAGCGCGAAGCCAAAATCGCCGCGATTCGCGCCGAAATCGAAGAAGCGCGCGACAAGGTCAAAGCGGCCGGCGGGCTGTACGTCATCGGCACCGAACGCCATGAAAGCCGCCGCATCGACAACCAGTTGCGCGGCCGTTCCGGCCGTCAGGGCGACCCCGGCGCGTCCAAGTTCTTCCTATCGCTGGAAGACGACCTGATGCGCATCTTCGGCTCGCAGCGCATGGACGCCATCTTGCAAAAGCTGGGGCTGCAAGAAGGCGAAGCCATCGTTCACTCGTGGATCAATAAAGCGCTTGAGAAGGCGCAAGGCAAAGTCGAAGCGCAGAATTTCGAAATCCGCAAGAACCTGCTGAAGTACGACAACGTGATGAACGACCAGCGCAAGGTCGTTTATGAGCAGCGCCGCGAAGTGATGGACGCCGAAGACTTGGCCGACACCATTCGCGAAATGCGCCACGGGGTGATTTCCGACGCCGTCAAGGCCGCCATTCCCGCTAACGCCTACGCCGAGCAGTGGGATATGGACGGGCTGGAGGCGTTCGTTAACGGCGACCTTGGGCTTGGCCTGCCGGTCAAGGAATGGGCCAAGGAAGACGACATCGCCGAAGCGGAGATCGAGGCCCGCATCATCGACGCCGCCGACCGCAAATACGCCGAAAAAGCCGCCAACTACGGCCCGGAAGCGGTGCGGTATGTCGAAAAGAGCCTGTTGTTGCAGTTGCTTGACCACGAATGGAAAGACCATCTGCTGCAACTCGACCATCTGCGCCAGGGCATTAATCTGCGCGCCTACGCTCAGCGCGACCCGCTGAACGAGTACAAGCGCGAAGCGTTTGGGTTGTTTGAAACCATGCTGACCCAACTGCGCCGTCAGGTCACCATGGTGCTGCTGCATATGCAAATTCAAACCACGCCGCCGGCGGAAGACGCGTTTTTCGGCAATCCGTTCGGCGAGGCCCATGAAACCCGCAATGATCCGGCGTTCGGCGGCGGCGAAGGTCTCGCCGGCGAGCCGGGCGGGGCCGATCCGTGGGCGGGAACGCCGCGCAACGCGCCGTGCCCTTGCGGTTCGGGACGAAAATACAAGCATTGTCACGGCAAGGTCGCATAGCATTAGGCTAGGTTTTTTTGCGTTTGAAGAAGGGGTTGCGGCGAGGGCCGCAGCCCCTTTTTGTTGCGCGAGTCCAGCAACTTATGCGATTATATACATAATTTAGCTATGGTTATGGTAAGATTTATTGAATGTAATGCGACCAAACGTCATTTATTAATAAAAAAATAATAATATTTTTCCCATTATTGCGGCGCTGCTGCTCGTCGTGGAGAAGGTCGATGTTTAATAACCTGCGCATATCGGCAAAGCTGATCGTCGCCGCCATCTTGGCGCTGGCGCTGCTGGCGACGATGACGATCATTGTCGTCAACGCCGAAGAACGCTCTTCAATCGCTGTCGGCGATATGGCGACGGCGTCAGCGGCGCTGCGCGACCAAATGGAAGCTGACATGATCCATGACGCCGTCGCCCACGACGTGTCGGCGAGCCTGCTGGGGTTGATGTTGGGGAATGAGGACATGCGGGTGGAAGCGGCGAAAAAGCTGGATGAGAATCTCATCCGTTTCAAAGAGTTGATGGACGCCAACGCCGCGCGCCCATTGCGCGCCGATACGCTGGCGGCGCTGCGGCAGGCCGATGCGCGACTGAGGGCTTACGCCGAGACGGCGCGCCAATTGACCCGCTTCGCGAACGCGGAGCGCGAGGCGGTGGGCAAGGCCGCCGCCGACTTCAACAAAACCTATGAGGAACTGGCCGATGTGATGGAGGATGTCGCCGACCGCATCGACCGCGAGTTTGGCGATGCGGCGGCGGCGGCGGAAGGCGCCGCCGGGTCGGCCATTACGCTGAGCCTCACGGTCGGCGCGGTTGGCGCGTTGACGCTGCTGGCGGTGTTCTTCGCCTTGTCCGCCGCGTTGTCGCGACCGGTGCGCGTGCTGACC